>NZ_JADBQQ010000003.1:0-168115 GCF_014895985.1 Enterobacter cloacae complex sp. P2B
GTAGTGATTGCAGCGGTCAGGGTAGTTTTACCATGGTCAACGTGGCCGATAGTACCAACGTTGACGTGCGGTTTTGTACGTTCAAATTTTTCTTTAGACACGGCTATATTCCTTACTATAGTGCTCTCCCCTCTGGAGAGAGCACGGGACTTAGGTTTTAATCCTGTGGATTACTTACCACGGGCTTCAATAACGGCCTGAGCAACGTTGTTAGGCGCATCATCATACTTCAGGAATTCCATGGTGTATGATGCACGACCTTTGGTCAGAGAACGCAGCTGAGTTGCATATCCGAACATTTCAGACAGCGGAACTTCAGCGTGGATCTTAACGCCAGTTACTTCGGATTCCTGACCACGCAGCATACCGCGACGACGGCTCAAGTCACCGATAACGTCACCGGTGTTCTCTTCAGGAGTTTCTACTTCAACCTTCATGATTGGCTCAAGCAGAACTGGTTTTGCTTTCTTAAAGCCTTCTTTAAAGGCAATAGACGCAGCCAGTTTAAACGCCAGTTCAGAGGAGTCAACGTCGTGGTAAGAACCGAAGTGCAGACGGATACCCATGTCAACAACCGGATAGCCAGCCAGAGGGCCCGCTTTCAGCTGTTCCTGGATACCTTTATCAACGGCTGGGATGTATTCGCCAGGAATTACACCACCTTTGATGTCGTTGATGAACTCGTAACCTTTCGGGTTAG
The DNA here is from genome assembly GCF_014895985.1 of Enterobacter cloacae complex sp. P2B. Lineage (NCBI taxonomy): Bacteria > Pseudomonadati > Pseudomonadota > Gammaproteobacteria > Enterobacterales > Enterobacteriaceae > Enterobacter > Enterobacter cloacae complex sp. P2B. Next base: position 701 of record NZ_JADBQQ010000003.1, read on the forward strand.
AGCCCGGCTCCAGTGGGTACATGTCGATCACAACGTGACCGTACTGACCGCGACCACCAGACTGCTTAGCGTGTTTACCTTCAACATCGGTAACTTTCGCGCGAATCGCTTCGCGGTAAGCAACCTGAGGTTTACCCACGTTCGCTTCAACGTTGAATTCACGCTTCATACGGTCAACGATGATGTCCAGGTGCAGTTCACCCATACCAGCGATGATGGTCTGGTTAGATTCTTCATCAGTCCATACGCGGAATGATGGGTCTTCTTTCGCCAGACGGCCCAGAGCCAGACCCATTTTTTCCTGGTCAGCTTTGGTTTTTGGTTCAACCGCGATGGAGATTACCGGCTCAGGGAATTCCATACGCTCCAGAATGATCGGGTGATCCGGGTCACACAGGGTGTCACCAGTGGTCACGTCTTTCAGACCGATAGCTGCAGCGATGTCGCCCGCACGAACTTCTTTGATCTCTTCACGTTTGTTAGCGTGCATCTGTACGATACGGCCAAAACGTTCACGCGCCGCTTTCACGGAGTTCAGGATGGTGTCACCAGAGTTAACCACACCAGAGTAAACGCGGAAGAAGGTCAGGTTACCCACGAATGGGTCGGTAGCAATTTTGAACGCCAGTGCAGAGAACGGCTCGTCATCACTTGCGTGACGCTCAGCCGGAGTATCTTTACCGTCGTCCAGGATGCCGTTGATCGCAGGAACGTCAACCGGGGATGGCAGGTAGTCAACTACCGCATCCAGCATCGCCTGAACACCTTTGTTCTTGAACGCAGAACCACAGGTTACCAGGATGATTTCGTTGTTCAGAACGCGCTGACGCAGAGCTTTTTTGATCTCTTCTTCAGACAGTTCTTCACCACCCAGGTATTTCTCCATCAGCTCTTCAGAAGCTTCAGCAGCGGATTCGATCAGGTTCTGGTGCCATTCGTCAGCCAGGTCCTGCATCTCAGCCGGGATATCTTCGTATTCGAAGGTAACGCCCTGGTCTGCATCGTTCCAGTTGATGGCTTTCATTTTCACCAGGTCGATAACGCCGGTGAAGCCTTCTTCAGCACCAATTGCCAGCTGCAGCGGAACAGGGTTCGCGCCCAGACGGGTTTTGATCTGGCCAACAACTTTCAGGAAGTTAGCACCCATACGGTCCATTTTGTTAACGAACGCGATGCGTGGAACTTTATATTTGTTCGCCTGACGCCATACGGTTTCAGACTGTGGCTGAACACCACCAACTGCGCAATAAACCATTACCGCGCCGTCAAGAACACGCATGGAACGTTCTACTTCGATGGTGAAGTCAACGTGGCCCGGGGTGTCGATGATGTTTACGCGATGCGGTTCGTACTGCTTAGCCATACCTGACCAGAATGCAGTAGTCGCTGCGGAGGTGATGGTAATACCACGCTCCTGCTCCTGTTCCATCCAGTCCATGGTGGCTGCGCCGTCATGAACTTCACCGATTTTATGGTTTACACCGGTGTAGAACAGAATACGTTCGGTAGTAGTGGTCTTACCGGCGTCGATGTGCGCACTGATACCGATGTTACGGTAGCGTGCGATGGGTGTTGTACGAGCCATTTGATTCCTCGTTTGTTTCTTTAGGCGTTCAGTTAAGTTACCCAGAGCGGGCAGCTTCTCTGAAGCGCCCGCCTGGTGACTAATACTCCGAAGGGATTACCAACGGTAGTGTGCGAACGCCTTGTTGGCTTCTGCCATACGGTGAACGTCTTCACGTTTCTTAACTGCAGTACCTTTGTTTTCTGCAGCATCAGAAAGTTCGTTCGCCAGACGCAGAGCCATGGATTTATCACCGCGTTTACGAGCAGCTTCAACGATCCAACGCATTGCCAGGGCATTACGACGAACCGGACGAACTTCAACTGGAACCTGATAAGTAGAACCACCAACGCGGCGGGACTTAACTTCTACAGTTGGGCGAACGTTGTCGAGAGCGACTTCGAAAGCTTCCAGTTCATTTTTACCAGAACGCTGAGCCAGGGTCTCCAGCGCGCTGTATACGATTGCTTCTGCAGTAGATTTTTTACCATCTACCATCAGGATATTTACAAATTTTGCCAGCAGTTCTGATCCGAACTTCGGATCTGGAAGAATTTTACGCTGACCAATGACGCGACGACGTGGCATGGGAATACTCCGTTGTTAATTCAGGATTGTCCAAAACTCTACGAGTTTAGTTTGACATTAAGATAAATCAGTTTGGCCTTACTTAACGGAGAACCATTAAGCCTTAGGACGCTTCACGCCGTACTTGGAGCGAGCCTGCTTACGGTCTTTAACACCTGAGCAGTCCAGCGCACCACGAACGGTGTGGTAACGAACACCCGGAAGGTCTTTAACACGACCGCCACGGATCAGGATCACGGAGTGCTCCTGCAGGTTGTGACCTTCACCACCGATGTATGAAGTCACTTCGAAACCGTTAGTCAAACGCACACGGCATACTTTACGCAGTGCGGAGTTTGGTTTTTTAGGAGTGGTGGTATATACACGAGTACATACGCCACGTTTCTGCGGGCAGGCTTCCAGCGCAGGCACGTTGCTTTTTGCAACTTTGCGTGCACGTGGTTTGCGTACCAGCTGGTTAACTGTTGCCATTAAATAGCTCCTGGTTTTAGCTTTTGCTTCGTAAACACGTAATAAAACGACCTCATACAATATGAGGACGCGAAATTTTAGGGCTACGTCGAAAAGGTGTCAAGAAATATACAGCGATCTCAAATCACCAGTTCATTTGACTGGCGTGCGTCACAGTAAGATTGACGAAATCAGTATAGCCAACCACGTCAATTTTGGCTGAAATTTGACCAGAAAGACCCCGCGCATCCAGATCGTCCTTCAGCGCTGAGACCGTTATGGGGGCATTCGTGAGAATTTCAACGAAACGGCCGCCTTCAAGCGCAGCGAGCACGCCATCCTGAATCAGCAGCAGATCGTCACCTTCGCGTAGCATGCTCAACAGCGTGTCGATATCACATTGCCATGGTGAATGGCTGAGAATATGGAGCATGGAAGCCTCAGAAAGTCAGAATGGTGTCGTAGTGGGAGAGTTGTTCACGGAGTGCTGCGGCAGGTAAGGTCGTCACATCCAGCACAAAAGGCGTCTTATCGCTTAAACCACGCGCCGTTAAAGAGTCGGCACAGACATAGCAGGTTTCGATATCGTAAAGCGGCAGCACTTTAAAGGTGGCGATGTAGTCGCGCGCCAGAATGGCCTGCGGCTGTTGGCCCGCCAGAAGCTGAAGCACGCCGTCCCCCAGAAAGAAGACACCGATATCTTCTGTTAACGCCGATGTCGCAAGCAGCGCATCCAGGCCTTCGCGGCCAGAGGTGCTGCCATGCGGCGCAGAAGTAAAAACAAATGCCACACGCTTCATCAGAATTGCACCACTCTGTCGCAGGTTAACGCCGCCTGAGCCAATGCGCCCAGACCACTCAACGAAAAACCAGGCTGCAGGTTAGCGCCTGATAATCCCAGGCGCTCGGCTTCGGCTGCATCCGTCACGCCGCGACGCAGCGCCGCCGCCACGCAGATATGCAGTTCAACGCCCAGCTTTTCATTTAACGCCTGCCAGGCGCGGACCAGATCAAACTCGTCGCTCGCCGGCGACGTAAACTGGTTCGCGTTATACACCCCTTCCCGATAGAAGAAGACGCTCGCCAGTTCGTGTCCGGCCGCCAGCAGCGCATGCGCAAACTGCAGCGCGCTGCTGGCCTGTTGAGTCCCATACGCCGGGCCCGTCACCATTAATGCAAAACGCATTACTTATCTTGCCCCACGAAATCGCCGCTTTTGAACTGACGGATGTAGAGGTAAACCGTATGCTTGGAGATGTTCAGACGATCGGCCACCTGGTTGATGGCATCTTTAATGTCGAAAATCCCTTTCTCGTAGAGATTGAGTACGATCTGGCGATTCTTGGCGTTGTTCGATACGTTGCGGTCAGCATTGACCTCTTCAATGGTGAACTCAAGCGTCTGCGTGACGAGATCTTCAACGGAGGAGGCAAAGTTAACAGAAGAGCCAACGTCTGGCGTTTCTGGCGGAATAAAGGTGCTCATGATCTGCGAGAATGGCACATCAAGGTTCATGTTGATGCACAGCAGCCCAATCACACGATGCTCGCGATTTCGAATCGCGATGGTTTCTGATTTCATCAGCACGCCGCTTTTGGCGCGGGTGAAATAACATTTTGAGACGCTGCTGTCCGCGCCGGTCATGTCATGCAACATACGCAATGCAAGGTCGGTAATTGGCGAACCAATTTTACGGCCGGTATGCTCACCATTAGCAATGCGGATGGCGGAACACTTAAGATCTTGCAGGGAGTGCAATACGATTTCGCAGTGGGAACCAATGAGCATCGCTAACCCGTCCACTACCGCTTCATAGGATTTCAGAATATCGAAGTCGGTCTGGTCAAAAGGACGTTGATCCAGCAAATCAAGTTCACTGGTTTCGTTGGTTAAAAGCGACCTGGACATGAAAAAAACACTCCTTTTCAGGAGCCTGTCGTTAGGTTTTCAGGGCAGGCTCATTATCTACACGGACAACTAAATTAATACAGCGTGCCTAACGCTTTCCAGTGTTAATTATATCTGCCCCACAATAAAAAACCGCCGCCCAAAAAGGCGGCGGTTTGCATCACATTACTTCTTAGCGTCTGTCGCAGCTTTCTGATCTGCCTGCGCTTCCGGTTTCGCATCCGCTTTCGGCGCTGGTTTGATGTCCAGCAGCTCTACGTCGAAGACCAGCGTGGAGTTAGCCGGGATACCCGGAACGCCAGTTTTGCCATAGGCCAGATCCGGTGGGATAACCAGCTTGATTTTGCCGCCTTTTTTGATGTTTTTCAGGCCTTCAGTCCAGCCTGGGATCACACCGTCAAGACGGAAGGAAAGAGGTTCACCACGGGTGTAAGAGTTGTCGAACTCTTTACCGTCGATCAGCGTACCTTTGTAGTTCACCACAACGGTGTCGCTGTCTTTAGGCGCATCACCGGTACCTTCTTTCTCAACTTTGTACACCAGACCAGTAGAAGAGGTTTTCACACCCTTCTCTTTAGCAAAAGTGTCGCGGTAGGCTTTGCCTTTCGCTTCGTTGTCTTTAGCGTCCGCTTCCATCTTGGTCTGAGCGGCACCCTTCACGCGCGCTTCGAACGCCTGCAGAGTCTGTTCGATTTCCTGGTCAGACAGTTTGCTCTTATCAGCAAAGGCGTCCTGAACACCCGCGATCAGCTGGGCTTTGTCCAGTTTGATGCCCAGTTTCTCTTGTTCTTTCAGAGAGTTTTCCATGTAGCGGCCCAGAGATGCGCCCAGTGCGTAGGCGGATTTCTGGTCGTCATTTTTGAACGCCGCTTTGCTGTCTGCAGTGGCAGCAGGCTTCGCAGCAGTATCAGCAGCGAATGACAGCGGCGCGTTCAGTGCAACAGCCATCGTCGTCGCCAGCAGCGTTACTTTAAACAGTGATTTCATCCATATCTCCAGGGCCTGGGGACTCTCACCCCAGCGTTAAACGTAAATGAGTGACGTACTATAAAACGTTGCGGAAGAAATCTACAGACAGACACTTCCAATTCTCGCCACTTTTCAGACTATTTTTGTTTAAATAAGTTTCTTGCCAACGGGATAGAGACTGCACTTAAGGATAAACTCAGTTAAACTGCGCCGCCGCTGGGCCAATATGGCGTATCAGATATAAACGAGGTGAATGATGAAGGACACAATGATAGAAGCGAGAATGGCTGAGCTGGAAAGCCGCCTGGCTTTTCAGGACATCACCATCGAAGAGCTTAACCAGACCGTGACCGCGCACGAACTCGAAATGGCGAAACTACGGGATCATATGCGCCTGCTGACGGAAAAGCTGAAGGCGACGCAGCCGTCAAATATTGCCTCTCAGTCGGAAGAGACGCCACCACCTCATTATTGAGGCGTAAAAAAAGCGGGATTATCCCGCTTTTTTATTTTCCGCATGACGGAATTAGTGGCAACCGCAGCCGCCGTTGCCGCAACCACCTTTACCGTGGCCGTGGTCATGACCATGGTCGTGGCCGTGACCACCGCAGCAGCCGTCGTGGCCGTGATCGTGATCATGGTCGTGACCATGCGCACCGTGAACGTGGCCATGAGCCAGCTCTTCTTCGGTCGCTTCACGGATCGCAACAACTTCTACGTTGAACTTCAGGTTCTGGCCAGCCAGCATGTGGTTGCCGTCAACCACAACGTGGTCGTCTTCAACTTCAGTGATTTCAACAGGAACCGGACCCTGGTCAGTTTCAGCCAGGAAGCGCATGCCAACCTGCAGCTCGTCAACGCCCATGAACACGTCTTTAGGAACGCGCTGAACCAGGTTGTCGTCATACTGACCGTAAGCGTCGTTCGCGCCTACAGCAACGTCGAATTTATCGCCAACTTCATGACCTTCCAGCGCAGTTTCCAGGCCGGAAATCAGGGAACCGTGACCATGCAGGTAGTCCAGCGGCGCACTCACCGGAGACTCATCAACCAACACACCGTCTTCTGTACGTACCTGATAGGCCAGGCTGACCACCAGGTCTTTTGCTACTTTCATGATATCTCCTGAGCGTGGGAAAATTGCTGGCGCAGATTGTAGCGGAAATCTGCACCCGTGTACCCTTAAGCTTAAAAAAACTCAGAGCATATCGCTAGTCTGGATGAAAAATGCCGATCACTTGCTCTTCTTTGCGAACGTGATCGCGTGCTTCTTTGTCAGCCTCACGCATCTGGTGACCGCACTTAACGCACTCAACTATATCAATATTATTTTCGCGCCACATGGCCAGCGTATCTTGAGCCTGGCAAGACGGGCACTTTGCACCCGCGATAAAGCGTTTACGTACAGCCATCTTTCGTTACCTTTTATTCAAATTCATCCCAGCCGTCGAGCTGGCGTCGTTCCTGCTGCATCTCTCGCTGAAAGATCTCCTCCAGCTCGCGCCGCGCTTCCCGCACGCGGGAGATCTGAGCGGTATCGGTATGCACAGGCATTAATTCGCGCAGCATGCGCATATCCAGCCGGCGGAAGTGCATCTGGGCGCGCTGCGCCTGGTGAGGATGCATCCCCAGGGAGATTAACGCCTTGCGCCCCAGTTCCAGCGCACTGGAGAACGTCTCACGGGAGAAGTGTTTCACACCTGCCTGCAACAATTCGTGAGCTTCAACACGCCCCCGGGCACGCGCCAGAATATTCAGGTGCGGGAAGTGCTGCTGACATAGCTCCACCAGCTTCATCGTATCTTCCGGATCGTTGCAGGTGATGACGATAGACTCCGCGGCTTCCGCCCCGGCCGAGCGCAGAAGCTCAAGCTGAGTGGCATCGCCGTAATAGACCTTGTAGCCATATTTGCGCATCAGGTTGACCGCGCTGATATCGCGCTCCAGCACCGTAATGCGCATTTTGTTCGCCATCAACAGGCGGCCAATCACCTGCCCGAAGCGGCCGAAGCCCACGACGATCACCTGCGGCTTATCGTCTTCTACCCACGGCGCTTCATCTTCATCGTCTGCCGGATTCAGGCGGCGCGACAGCAGTTTATCCACCATCTTCATCAGCAGAGGCGTGGTCATCATCGACAGCGTTACCGTCACCAGCAGCAGCGCCATCTGGTCATCTTTAAACAGCTTCTGGGAGGAGGCGGTGGAGAACAGCACAAACGCAAACTCACCACCCTGGCTCAACACGCTGGCAAACTGCATGCGTTCAGAACTGCGCAACCCGTAGATACGTGCCATGACGTACAGCACAAGCATTTTCACCGCCACCAGGATCGCAACACTCACCGCAACCCAGAGCAGATGGGTATAAAGCACGCCAAGATTGAGCGCCATTCCCACCGAAATAAAGAACAGGCCTAACAGCAGCCCTTTGAAGGGATCGATGGCAATTTCCAGTTCGTGCCGATATTCACTCTCCGCCAGCAGCACGCCGGCAATAAAGGTGCCCAGCGCCATCGACAGCCCCAGCGCGTCCATAAACAGCGCCGAGCCGAGCACCAGCAGCAGCGTCGCGGCGGTAAACACCTCGCGCACGCCCGAGGCGGCAATAAAGCGGAACACCGGACGTAACAGGAAACGACCGCCAATCAGCATGCCCGCGAAGGCCAGCACCTTCATGGAAATTTTTGCCCAGTCGAAGTGATCGTCGCCCGAGCCCGCCAGCAGCGGCACCAGCGCCAGCGCCGGGATCACCGCTAAATCCTGGAACAGCAGCACCGAAAAGCCCAGCTGTCCGGCCTCATTGCGGTTCATCCCCTTGTCGCGCATCAGCTGCAGCGCCATCGCCGTCGACGACATTGCGAGACCAATCCCGCCAATCACCGCCGCCTGCCAGGAAAAGTTGGTCAGCATTAACAGGCCAGCCAGAATCGCGGCGCTAAACAGCACCTGCGCGGCGCCCACGCCAAAGATAGAGCGTCGAAGCTGCCACAGCTTCGAGGGGTTCAGTTCGAGGCCGATGATGAACATCAGGAACACCACGCCGAGCTCCGAGAAGTGGAGAATTTCATCCACGTCGCTGATGAAACCCAGTCCCCATGGGCCAATGGCGATCCCCGCAAGCAAATACCCCAGCACCGCCCCGATACCGATACGCGCAGCAAGCGGCACCGCGACGACGGCGGCAAATAAAAACAGCACGCCGGCGAGGAGTAAATTCGATCCTTCCATTAACGACCTCCTGCCGGAATCGGTGATGCCAGCCATTCACCGTAGGCTCTGGCGTGGCTTGCCAGCGCTTTCGGGTCCTGACGCCGCGCCCAGTAAACAATAATCGGGCTCATCCAGTGCATGCGGCACATGGCCGCCGTCAGCTCGAACGGCCTCAGGATGTCGCTCATGGGGTAGCGGTTCAGTCCGTCGTGACGGTAAGCGCTTTCCGGCTCACCGGTGGTAATGACGCTCCGCCAGTACTTTCCCGCCAGCTGGTTGCCCCCCACCCCGCTGGAAAAGCCCCGGCTCAGCACGCGGTCCAGCCACTCTTTCAGCAGCGCCGGACAGCTGTAGGTATAAAGCGGATGCTGGAACACAATCACGTCGTGCTGACGCAGCAGTTCCTGCTCGTAAGGAATATCGATAAAGAAATCAGGATAGTGCGCGTAGAGATCGTGCACCGTGACGTTACTGAGCTGTGTGGCCGGCTTAAGCAGCACCCGGTTCGCCACCGAGTCCTGAGATTCCGGATGGGCATACAGCAGCAGCACTTTCGCTGTCTGAGACATCACTCCCCTCCCGGTTCTGTTTTTGTGTATTGTTGTCGTTTTGGGCTACCATGGCGGCCCGGTGGGGAAAATGGCCCACACCTTACATTATCATAATGACAAATTAACATAGTCGGAACATACGGCGCTTCTATGATTGTTTTCTCCTCGTTACAAATTCGTCGCGGCGTGCGCGTCCTGCTGGATAACGCCACTGCTACCATCAACCCGGGCCAGAAAGTGGGTCTGGTCGGCAAAAACGGCTGCGGTAAATCCACCCTGCTGGCGCTGCTGAAAAACGAGATTAGCGCGGATGGCGGTAACTTTACCTTCCCGGGGAACTGGCAGCTCGCGTGGGTAAACCAGGAGACGCCAGCCCTGAGCGAACCGGCGCTCGACTATGTTATCGACGGCGATCGCGAATACCGTAAGCTCGAAGCGGAACTCAACGCGGCCAACGAGCGCAACGACGGTCACGCCATCGCTACCGTTCACGGCAAGCTGGACGCCATCGACGCGTGGACCATTCGCTCCCGCGCCTCCAGCCTGCTGCACGGCCTGGGCTTCAGCAATGAACAGCTTGAACGCCCGGTCAGCGACTTCTCCGGCGGCTGGCGCATGCGCCTCAACCTGGCGCAGGCGCTGATCTGCCGCTCAGACCTGCTCCTGCTCGATGAACCGACCAACCACCTCGATCTCGATGCGGTTATTTGGCTGGAGAAGTGGCTCAAGAGCTATCAGGGCACTCTGATTCTCATCTCCCACGACCGCGACTTCCTCGATCCGGTGGTGGATAAAATCATTCATATCGAACAGCAAACCATGTTCGAGTACACCGGCAACTACAGCTCTTTCGAGCGCCAGCGCGCGACGCGCCTTGCCCAGCAGCAGTCGATGTATGAAAGCCAACAGCAGCGCGTGGCGCACCTGCAGAGCTTCGTGGATCGCTTCAAAGCTAAAGCGTCAAAAGCCAAGCAGGCCCAGAGCCGCATCAAGATGCTGGAACGCATGGAGATGATTGCCCCGGCGCACGTGGACAACCCGTTCCACTTCAGCTTCCGCGCGCCGGAAAGCCTGCCGAACCCGCTTCTGAAGATGGAAAAGGTCAGCGCGGGTTATGGGGATCGCATCATCCTCGACTCTATCAAGCTTAACCTGGTGCCGGGTTCGCGCATTGGCCTGCTGGGGCGCAACGGCGCCGGTAAATCAACATTAATTAAGCTGCTCGCGGGCGAGCTTAACCCAACCAGCGGTGAAATCGGCCTGGCGAAGGGCATTAAGCTTGGCTATTTCGCCCAGCATCAGCTGGAATTTTTACGCGCGGATGAATCCCCGATTCAGCATCTGGCGCGTCTTGCGCCGCAGGAAATGGAGCAGAAGCTGCGCGACTACCTCGGCGGCTTCGGCTTCCAGGGCGATAAGGTGACCGAAAACACCGAGCGTTTCTCGGGCGGCGAAAAAGCCCGTCTGGTGCTGGCGCTGATCGTCTGGCAGAAACCCAACCTGCTGCTGCTCGATGAACCGACCAACCACCTGGATCTCGACATGCGTCAGGCGCTGACCGAAGCGCTGATTGAGTTCGAAGGCGCACTGGTTGTCGTGTCGCACGATCGCCACCTGATCCGCTCCACCACCGACGATCTCTACCTGGTACACGGCGGCAAAGTCGAACCGTTCGACGGCGATCTGGAAGACTACCAGCAGTGGCTGACGGACGTACAAAAGCAGGAAAACCAGCCGGAAGAGTCAGCGAAAGACAACGTCAACAGCGCACAGTCGCGAAAAGACCAGAAGCGCCGCGAAGCGGAACTGCGCACCCAGACCCAGCCGCTGCGTAAAGAGATTGCCCGTCTTGAAAAAGAGATGGAAAAGCTCAACGCCACGCTTGCCGCCGTCGAAGAGAAGCTGGGCGACAGCGACCTGTACGATCAGAGCCGTAAAGCGGAGCTAACGGATTGTCTGCAAACGCAGGCGAAAGCTAAATCCAGCCTCGAAGAGTGCGAAATGGCATGGCTGGATGCCCAGGAACAGCTGGAAGCGATGCTGCAGGCAGACTGAATTTTTACCCCGTTGTGCGAACGGAATCTATCTCTGGTTCGGAAATCCAGGCTAAACGGGGTACAATTCGGAAGGTATAGTGAATTTCTGACAAGAATCAGCATCGTCCTTATGACCCAAATCATTCCATCAGACTTCGACATTACAGCCGAAGACAGCACCGAGTTCGTGCCCATGCGCGGCGTGACCAACTGCCATTTGCAGACCATGCTGCCGCGGCTGATCCGCCGCAAGGTCCAGTTCACTCCGCACTGGCAACGGCTCGATCTGCCGGACGGTGATTTTCTGGATCTCGCCTGGAGCGAAGCGCCGGAACAGGCTCTTCATAAGCCGCGTCTGGTGGTTTTTCACGGTTTAGAAGGCAGCCTGCACAGTCCGTATGCGCATGGGTTAATTGAGGCCGCCAAAGCGCGCGGCTGGCTCGGCGTGGTGATGCATTTTCGCGGCTGTAGCGGCGAGCCGAATCGTCAGAAACGCATTTATCACTCGGGTGAAACCGAAGATGGCACGTGGTTTCTGCACTGGCTGCGGGAAAACTATGGCGCCGCGCCAACGGCCGCCGTGGGCTACTCGCTGGGCGGTAATATGCTCGCCTGTCTGCTGGCCAAAGAGGGCGACAGCGTACCGCTGAATGCAGCAGTGATTGTCTCCGCACCGTTTATGCTGGAGCAGTGCAGCTACCACATGGAAAAAGGCTTTTCTCGCGTCTATCAGCGCTATCTGCTCAACCTGCTGAAAGCCAACGCGGCGCGAAAGCTAAAGGCCTATCCGGATACCCTGCCGGTAAGCCTGCGCCAGCTGAAAAAGGTACGCTGCATCCGCGAATTCGACGATCTGATCACCGCCAAAATTCACGGCTTCGCTGATGCTATCGACTATTACCGACAGTGCAGCGCCATGCCGCTGCTCAGCAAAATCACGCAGCCGACGCTGATTATTCACGCCAAAGATGACCCGTTCATGGATCATCACTCAATTCCCGCGCAGGAATTCCTGCCTGACAACGTTCACTACCAGCTGACCGAACATGGTGGCCACGTGGGGTTCATCGGCGGCACGCTGCGCAGGCCGAAAATGTGGCTGGAAGCGCGCATTCCTGACTGGCTGACTCCTTATCTGGATGGTGCAAAATGATCATTCCCTGGCAGGATCTGGCTCCCGAAACGCTCGATAATCTGATTGAAAGCTTTGTATTACGCGAAGGCACCGATTATGGTGAACATGAGCGTTCGCTTGAGCAAAAGGTCAACGATGTAAAACGCCAGCTTAAAAGCGGCGACGTGGTGCTGGTGTGGTCAGAACTGCATGAGACGGTCAATATCATGCCCCGCAACGCGTTTCACGGCTGATCTTCCAACCTTTTCCGTCAGGGAGTTGCTATGTCTGCCAGACATCCCATTATTGCCGTTACGGGGTCGAGTGGTGCGGGAACCACCACCACCAGCCTCGCTTTTCGCAAGATTTTCGCCCAGCTGAATCTCCGTTCTGCGGAGGTCGAAGGCGACAGCTTTCACCGCTATACGCGGCCTGAGATGGACATGGCGATCCGCAAGGCGCGCGATCTGGGTAAACACATCAGCTACTTTGGCCCGGAAGCCAATGATTTCGGCCTGCTGGAGCAAACCTTCCGCGAATACGGTCAGAGCGGTACCGGGCAGTCCCGTAAGTATCTGCACACCTACGACGAAGCCGTACCCTGGAACCAGGTGCCGGGCACCTTTACCCCCTGGCAACCGCTGCCGGAACCCACCGACGTGCTGTTTTATGAAGGATTGCACGGCGGCGTTGTTACGCCTCAGCACGACGTGGCGCGCCATGTGGATCTGCTGGTCGGGGTGGTGCCGATCGTTAACCTGGAGTGGATCCAGAAGCTGACGCGCGACATGAGCGAGCGCGGCCATTCGCGCGAGGCGGTAATGGACTCGGTGGTGCGCTCCATGGAAGATTACATCAACTATCTCACGCCGCAGTTCTCCCGCACGCACATTAACTTCCAGCGCGTGCCGACCGTGGACACTTCCAATCCGTTCGCGGCGAAAAGCATCCCGTCGCTGGATGAGAGCTTTGTGGTGATCCACTTCCGCAATCTTGAAGGCATTGATTACCCCTGGCTGCTGGCGATGCTGCAGGGCTCGTTTATTTCCCACATGAATACGTTAGTGGTTCCCGGTGGAAAAATGGGGCTGGCAATGGAGCTGATCATGACGCCGCTGGTGGAGCGACTGATGGAAGGGAAGCAGATCGCGTGAACATGTTCCCTCTCCCCGTGGGAGAGGGTTAGGGTGAGGGCATCAACACGCACGATGCCCCAATAATTAAGCCTCGATCACTTCATACGAATGGGTAATTTTTACCGCTTTCTCCAGCATTAACGCCACAGAGCAGTATTTCTCCGCAGAGAGATCCACCGCGCGTGAGACCGCCGCGTCTTTCAGTTCTTTCCCGGTGACAACAAAGTGCAGATTAATGTGGGTAAACAGGCGTGGCGCCTCTTCGCGACGCTCTGAGGTGAGTTTAACCTCGCAATCCGTCACGTCATGACGGCCTTTTTGCAGAATCGACACCACGTCGATCGCGCTGCATCCGCCTGCCGCCATCAGCACCATTTCCATTGGGCTTGGAGCTTTATCGCCGGAGTTACCATCCATCAAAATCTGGTGTCCTGATGCGGACTCGCCCAGGAACGTTAAACCTTCAACCCACTTCACGCGCGCTTGCATATTCATTAACTCCAACGTTGCATTTTTGGTGACAGATTACGCGTGCGTTACATTTCTCGCAATGGAAGGCGACCTGCATCATGCTGAAGCGAGACACCAGGAGACACGCGGCAAAAGCTATGCTAAAACACTCAGGATGCTACAGTAATACATTGACGTTACACATGTATGCAGAGGACATCAAACTTTACTGGCTGCGAAACGTTACGACAGCCGACTTCCCAGGGTATGGGTAAGAATTCGATTGCAACCCCAGAGTCCGGATGCATCTGATGACTCTGGTGACAGCTTATAACAGAGGATAACAGCGCATGGTGCTTGGCAAACCGCAAACAGACCCGACTCTCGAATGGTTCTTGTCTCATTGCCACATTCATAAGTACCCATCGAAGAGCACGCTGATTCACCAGGGTGAAAAAGCGGAAACCTTGTATTACATCGTCAAAGGCTCGGTGGCAGTGCTGATCAAAGATGAGGAAGGCAAAGAGATGATCCTTTCCTATCTGAACCAGGGCGATTTTATCGGTGAACTGGGCCTGTTTGAAGAAGGCCAGGAACGTAGCGCCTGGGTTCGTGCAAAGACAGCATGTGAAGTGGCTGAAATTTCTTATAAGAAATTCCGTCAGCTGATTCAGGTTAACCCTGACATCCTGATGCGTCTTTCTTCCCAGATGGCGCGCCGTCTGCAGGTGACGTCAGAGAAAGTGGGTAACCTCGCCTTCCTGGACGTGACTGGCCGTATCGCGCAGACTCTGCTGAACCTGGCGAAACAGCCAGACGCGATGACCCACCCGGACGGCATGCAAATTAAAATTACCCGTCAGGAAATCGGTCAGATCGTCGGTTGCTCCCGCGAAACGGTGGGCCGTATTCTGAAAATGCTGGAAGATCAAAACCTGATCTCCGCCCACGGTAAAACCATCGTGGTTTACGGAACCCGTTAATCCTGCCTAAACGGCGTGCCATCGCGAGGTGTCACGCCGTTTTTGTCTCTATTCCCCATGTGGCGCAGGCTGATCTATCACCCGGAAGTTAACTACGCACTACGACAAACGCTGGTGCTGTGTCTTCCCGTGGCCGTGGGCCTGATCCTGGGACATCTTCAGCAGGGCCTGCTGTTTTCTCTCGTCCCCGCCTGCTGCAACATTGCCGGTCTGGACACGCCCCATAAACGCTTTTTCAAACGTCTGATAATTGGCGGCTCGCTGTTTGCTGGCTGTAGCCTCGCGGTGCAGCTTCTGCTGGCTCGTGATATTCCCCTGCCGCTGATCCTGACCGTGCTGGCGATGACCCTCGGCGTCACCGCCGAAATCAGCTCGCTCCATGCCCGTCTGCTTCCCGCGTCACTCATTGCGGCCATCTTCACCCTGAGCCTCGCCGGTAATATGCCCGTGTGGGAGCCGCTGTTGATCTACGCCCTCGGCACGCTGTGGTACGGGCTGTTTAACTGGTTCTGGTTCTGGCTGTGGCGGGAGCAGCCGCTGCGCGAATCTCTGAGCCTGCTCTACGTGCAGCTTGCGGATTACTGTGAAGCCAAATACACCCTGCTCACCCAGCATACGGATCCGGAGAAATCCTTACCGCCGTTGCTGACGCGCCAGCAAAAGGTGGTAGACCTGATAAGCCAGTGCTATCAGCAGCTGCATATGCTCGCCGCCAACAAGAACCACGAATATAAACGGCTGTTGCGCACCTTTCAGGTGGGGCTGGATCTTCAGGAGCATATCTCCGTTAGCCTTCACCACCCGCAGGAGGTGCAAAAGCTGGTTGAGCGCAGCCATGCCGAAGCGGTGATCCGCTGGAACGCGCAGACCGTCTCCGCGCGCCTGCGGGTGCTGGCCGATGATATTCTCTACCACCGCTACCCCACGCGCTTTAACATGGACAAACAGCTCGGCGCGCTGGAGAAAATTGCCCGTCAGCACCCGGATAACCCGGTCGGCCAGTTTGCCGCCTGGCACTTCAGCCGCATCGCCCGCGTGCTGCGCACCCAGCGCCCGCTTTATTCCCGTGACCTGATGGCGGATAAACAGAAACGTCTGCCGCTGCTGCCGGCGCTGAGAAGCTACCTGTCTCTGAAATCTTCCGCTCTGCGCAACGCTGCAAGGATTAGCGTCATGCTCAGTATCGCCAGCCTGATGGGCATGGCGCTCCACCTGCCGAAACCATACTGGATCTTAATGACCGTGCTGTTTGTTACCCAGAACGGCTATGGCGCCACGCGGGTGCGCATTCTGCACCGGGCAGGCGGCACGATGGCGGGGCTGATTATTGCGGGCGTGACGCTGCATTTTCACGTGCCCGAGGGCTATACCCTGGCAGGGATGCTGGTGGTCACCCTGGTAAGCTATCTAATCATTCGCAAAAACTACGGCTGGGCGATGGTGGGCTTTACGGTGACGGCGGTATATACCCTTCAGCTGCTGACGCTTAACGGCGAACAGTTCATCGTTGCCCGCCTGATCGACACGCTGATTGGCTGCCTGATCGCCTTTGGCGGCATGGTCTGGCTGTGGCCGCAGTGGCAGAGCGGGCTGCTGAGGCAGAACGCCCACGACGCGCTGGAGGCCGATCAGCAGGCCATTCGTCTGATCCTGAGCGACGATCCGCAGCCCTCCCCGCTGGCGTATCAGCGGATGAAGGTCAACCAGGCGCACAACGCTCTGTTTAACTCGCTCAACCAGGCGATGCAGGAGCCGGGCTTTAACTCACACTATCTTGCCGATATGAAGCTGTGGGTCACGCACAGCCAGTTTATCGTTGAGCACATCAATGCCATGACCACGCTGGCGCGCGAGCACACCATGCTGACGCCGGATCTGGCGCAGCGCTATTTGCAGTCGTGTGAAATTGCGTTGCAGCGGTGTCAGCAGCGTCTGGAGTATGACGCGCCGGGTGAGTCGGGGGATTCGAACATTCTGGAGGCACCGGAGACGCTGACCCACGGGCCGATGAGCACCCTGGAGCAGCATTTGCAGCGCGTGCTGGGACATCTGAACACCATGCACACCATTTCGTCGGTGGCATGGCGTCAGCGCCCGCATCACGGCATTTGGTTAACGCGGCGGTTAAAGCGAACCGAGTATTAGTCTTTTACGATCTTCTCGACCGCCGCGGCAAAGCGGGTTAACCCGTCGTCAATATCTTTCTCTTCCACCACCAGCGACGGCGCAAAGCGCATCACGTCAGGCCCGGCATTTAGCACCATCACCCCTTCGTGGGCGGCTGCGTGCAGGAAATCGCGCGCGCGGCCTTTGTACTGCGGCTTAAGCTCCGCACCAATCAGCAGCCCCATGCCGCGGATCTCGCTGAAGACGTCGTACTTATTGTTAATCTGCTGGAGATGCTGCACAAACAGCTCGCGCTTCGCGCTAACGCCGTTCAGCACCTCTGGCGTGTTGATGATGTCGAACGCGGCACCCGCCACGGCGCTCGCCAGCGGGTTACCGCCGTAGGTCGAGCCGTGAGACCCGACGTGGAACGCAGAGGCAATCTCCTGCGTCGTCAGTACCGCACTCACCGGAAAACCGCCGCCGAGCGCTTTGGCGCTGGTCAGAATATCCGGCGTGACGCCGTAGTGCATGTAGGCAAACAGCTCTCCGGTACGCCCCATCCCGCACTGCACTTCATCAAACACCAGTAGCGCCTGATGTTCGTCGCACAGTTCGCGCAGCCCTTTCAGGAATTCCGGGGTTGCCGCGGTCACGCCGCCTTCGCCCTGAATCGGCTCCACCACCACCGCGCAGGTGTGGTCGTCCATCACCGCTTTCACCGCGTGCAGATCGTTAAACGGCACGTGGATAATGTCGGCTGGTTTCGGACCAAAGCCGTCGGAATACTTCGGCTGGCCGCCAACGGAGACGGTAAAGAAAGAGCGTCCGTGGAAGGCGTTATGGAAGGCGATGATTTTAGTTTTGTACGGGCTGTGGCGCGTGGTAGCGTAGTAGCGCGCCAGCTTAAAGGCGGTTTCGTTAGCTTCGGTGCCGGAGTTCATAAACAGCACGCGCTCGGCAAACGTGGCATCAATGATCTTGCGGCCCAGGCGCAGCGCAGGTTCGTTGGTGAACACGTTGCTGGTGTGCCACAGGGTTTCGCCCTGGGTTTTCAGCGCGTCCACCAGCGCAGGATGGCAGTGGCCCAGCGCCGTGACCGCAATACCGCCCGCGAAATCCACATACTCCTTGCCCTGCTGATCCCAGACGCGGCTGCCTTTCCCCTTCACCGGGATAAATTCAGCCGGTGCATAAATCGGCAGAATCACTTCATCGAATGTCGCGCGGGTAATTGCTGGTTGTTCAGTTGCCATGTCATGCCCATCCATTTTATGTCACATTCATTGTGAAAATATAATCACAAAATATGCATAAAAACTCACAACAAGGCAACAGATATTCAGCGATTGAGGAAATTTGCCAGCAGTGCGTGCCCCTGCTCGCTGAGGATACTTTCAGGGTGGAACTGGACGCCTTCGAGATCCCACTCGCGGTGGTGAATCCCCATGATCTCCTGCGTATCGCTCCAGGCGGTCACGTCAAAGCAGTCGGGCAGCGTCGGTGGGTCAATCACCAGCGAATGGTAGCGCGTCACGGTTAGCGGGTTATTGAGCCCTGTGAATACGCCCGTGCCGGTGTGGGTGACCGGCGAGGTTTTGCCGTGCATCACTTTCGCGGCACGCACGATGGTAGCCCCAAATGCCTGGGCAATCGCCTGATGACCGAGACAGACGCCCAGGATCGGCAGCCTGCCGGCATAGTGGTGAATAACCTCCAGAGAAATGCCCGATTCCGATGGCGTACACGGCCCCGGCGAAATGACGATTTTCTGCGGAGCCAGCGTCTCAATATCAGACAGGCTGAGTTCGTCGTTGCGGCGGACAACCACCTCTGCACCCAGTTCACAAAAATACTGGTAAAGGTTCCAGGTGAAGGAATCGTAGTTATCAATCAGCAGAATCATGGCGGCTCCCGAAAAAAATGCCGCCCTATTCTACTCAGATTCCCGCGCTTCGCTCACTACTTTGGCAAAGATAGCGCTCAGCGCGGTCAAATCGCCCGTGGCACCGCTTCGGTTCGCCGCCACCCACTGCTCGGGATCAATATCCCGCCAGTCCAGCGCGTAATTCGCGTGGATGGCCAGCTGCTCAAAGAAGACGCGCTGAGCAATGCCATTACCGCGCATAAAGGGATGCAGCATGTTGATTTCACAGTAGTAATGGCTCACTTTTTCAACAAACGCCGCTTTTTCAAGACCCACGAGATACTTATCACTTTCCAGCGCTGCCATCAGTTCGTTACCCATCGTCTCGATGTACTCAAAATGGCAGAAGGGAATGTCACCCTTAAAGATATCGTCGGTACGGAATTCGCCTGCCTGCTTCATCTCTCTGTGATACAGATGGCGATGAATGAGGCACAGATGCGGTAGCCCGGGCGCTGAAGGCCCAAGCTCCAGCGTCTCAATGCCGGGCTCTGAAGGACCATTACCTTTTTCAAGGAGACAACTGGCCTGAAAATTGACGTTACGCTGTTGCTCCCAGAGACGGGATTTTTGCTTATCGGTGAGTTTTTTCACTTAACGCCTCCCTGAATAGTCCGTTTGCCACAAGTATAAGCAGCAAAACGCGCTTTCGCAGGGAGGGGTCACAACACGGGCGAGGATCGCCCGTGCCAAAGAGGATTACGGCAGAACTTTTGCAGAGATGATAACGACAGGTTTAGACGGCACATTCTGGTATGGACCGACATCGTGGGTCTGAACCTGAGAGATTTTGTCCGCCACGTCCATCCCTTTCACAATTTTACCGAAGACCGCATAGCCGAAGTCGCGCTGGCCGTGGTCGAGGAAAGCGTTATCCGCCACGTTGAGGAAGAACTGGCTGGTGGCGCTGTCTTTATCCGCCGTGCGCGCCATGGAGATGGTGCCGCGCTTGTTCAGCAGGCCGTTGTCCGCTTCGTTTTTGATGGGTGGGTTAGGCTGTTTCTGCTGCATCTGCTCGTTGAAGCCGCCGCCCTGAATCATGAAGCCAGGGATCACGCGGTGGAAGGTGGTGTTGTTATAGAAACCACTGTTCACATAGTCGAGGAAGTTTTTCACAGAAACCGGAGCTTTCTGGCTATTTAGTTCCAGCTCAATGTTCCCGGCAGAGGTGGTCAGCAGAACGTGAGGGTCCCCTTTGGCTGCCAGCGCAGCAGGGGAAACGGCAGAAAGAGCAAACACAGCTGCGACAGCCGCCAGTGTTGATTTGAGCATGAGAATTCCTTAACAAAGCGCAGTATAAAAAGCGAATGGCTTGATTCTAAAGAGCAGTATGAACCGAGACCAGCCTTTTACCTAATTTTACGAAATTGAAACAATTATTACTGCGCAAACGATTGGTTATACCGCCATTTAGTGTGACTTAGATCACACTAAAACCTGCAATGGCATATTCATTTCCCTTAAAAGATAGGAATAGATCACTTTAGCGACTAAAATCTGCCCGCTCTCAGCGCCCTCCCGGCGCTTTTCTTTTTCTGAACAGGCCAGACATGACTAACAGCAATCGCATCAAGCTCACATGGATAAGCTTCTTCTCCTACGCCCTGACCGGCGCGTTGGTGATCGTCACCGGGATGGTGATGGGAAATATCGCAGACTACTTCCAGCTGCCCGTTTCCAGCATGAGTAACACCTTCACCTTCCTCAACGCGGGGATCCTGATCTCAATCTTCCTGAATGCCTGGCTGATGGAAATCGTCCCGCTGAAAACCCAGCTGCGCTTCGGCTTCGTGCTGATGGTTGCCGCCGTGGCGGGCCTGATGTTGAGCCACAGCATCGCCCTGTTCTCCGCCGCCATGTTCGTGCTGGGCCTGGTCAGCGGGATCACGATGTCGATCGGTACGTTCCTTATTACGCACATGTATGAAGGCCGCCAGCGCGGCGCGCGCCTGCTGTTTACCGACTCCTTCTTCAGCATGGCCGGGATGATTTTCCCGATGGTCGCCGCGTATCTGCTCGCGCGCAGTATTGAATGGTACTGGGTATACGCCTGTATCGGTCTGGTCTATGTCGCGATCTTCATTCTGACCTTCGGCTGTGACTTCCCGGTGCTGGGCAAAAAAGCGCAGACCACCTCAGAGCCGGTGGCGAAGGAAAAATGGGGTATCGGCGTGCTGTTCCTCTCCATTGCCGCCCTGTGCTACATCCTCGGTCAGTTGGGCTTTATCTCGTGGGTACCTGAATACGCCAAAGGTCTGGGCATGAGCCTGAACGACGCGGGCAAACTGGTGAGCGATTTCTGGATGTCTTACATGTTCGGCATGTGGGCCTTTAGCTTCATCCTGCGCTTCTTCGACCTGCAACGTATTCTGACCGTCCTGGCGGGTCTGGCGACCGTGCTGATGTATCTGTTCATCAACGGTTCCCCGGAGCATATGCCATGGTTCATCCTGACCCTGGGCTTCTTCTCCAGCGCGATTTACACCTCAATCATCACCCTGGGCTCCCTGCAGACCAAAGTGGCTTCGCCAAAACTGGTGAACTTCGTGCTGACCTGCGGCACCATCGGCACCATGCTGACCTTCGTGGTCACGGGCCCGATTGTGGCGCACAGCGGCCCGCTGGCCGCGCTGCACACCGCTAACGGTCTGTATGCCGTGGTGTTTATCATGTGTTTCATTCTGGGCTTCGTGACCCGTCACCGCCAGCACAATACGGCAACGGCTACCCACTAATCGTCAAAACCCCTTTGCGTTCTGCAAAGGGGTTTTACCCTGCTTACCCGCTCTGACTGCCGATTCGTAAAAACCCCGTCAAATTTGTGCGAAAAACAAGCAAGCACAAAAATCAAACATTATCCGTTACTTATAAAAAACCTGACAAATCATAGATATACCCACTAAGGGGTAGGTGAAGGCGTATTTGATTTGCATCAATAAGTGTCCCTGCTGAATCGTTAAGGTAGGCAGTAATAGAAAAGAAATCGAGGCAAAAATGAGCAAAGTCAGACTCGCTATCATCGGTAACGGCATGGTCGGCCACCGCTTTATTGAGGATCTTCTCGATAAAGCCGATGCTGACCAGTTCGATATTACCGTGTTCTGTGAAGAACCCCGCAAGGCGTACGACCGTGTGCACTTGTCTTCCTACTTCTCTCACCATACCGCCGAAGAGCTCTCTCTGGTGCGCGAAGGTTTCTACGAGAAGCATGGCGTAAAAGTGCTGGTGGGCGAACGCGCTATCACCATCAACCGTCAGGAGAAAGTGATCCACTCCAGCGCCGGGCGTACGGTTTTTTACGATAAGCTGATCATGGCGACTGGCTCGTATCCGTGGATCCCGCCGATTAAAGGGTCGGAAACCCAGGATTGCTTCGTTTACCGTACCATTGAAGACCTCAACGCCATTGAATCCTGCGCACGTCGAAGCAAACGCGGTGCGGTTGTTGGCGGTGGCCTGCTGGGCCTGGAAGCGGCAGGCGCGCTGAAAAACCTCGGCGTTGAAACCCACGTTATCGAATTTGCCCCGATGCTGATGGCGGAACAGCTGGACCACATGGGCGGCGACCAGCTGCGTCGTAAAATCGAAAGCATGGGTGTGAAGGTTCACACCAGCAAGAACACCAAAGAGATCGTGCAGGAAGGCACAGAAGCGCGTAAAACCATGCGCTTTGCCGACGGCAGCGAGCTGGAAGTGGACTTCATCGTCTTCTCCACCGGTATTCGTCCGCGCGACAAGCTCGCCACGCAGTGCGGCCTGGCCGTAGCCCAGCGCGGCGGGATCATGATTAACGATACCTGCCAGACCTCCGATCCGGATATCTACGCCATTGGCGAGTGCGCCAGCTGGAATAACCGGGTATACGGTCTGGTGGCACCAGGATACAAAATGGCGCAGGTCGCCGTGGACCATATCCTCGGCAGCGAAAACGCCTTCACCGGCGCAGACATGAGCGCCAAGCTGAAGCTGCTGGGCGTGGACGTAGGCGGTATCGGCGATGCCCATGGCCGCACCCCGAACTCCCGCAGCTACGTCTATCTGGACGAAAGCAAAGAGGTCTACAAACGCCTTATCGTCAGCCAGGACAACAAAACCCTGCTCGGTGCGGTGCTGGTGGGCGATACCAGCGACTTCGGTAACCTGCTCCAGCTGGTGCTGAACGCGATTGAACTGCCGGAAAACCCGGACGCGCTGATCCTGCCGGCGCACGCATCCAGCGGTAAACCATCTATCGGCGTAGATAAACTGCCGGACAGCGCGCAGATTTGCTCCTGCTTCGACGTCACCAAAGGCATGCTGATCTCCGCCATCAACAAAGGCTGCCACACCGTTGCGGCGCTGAAGGCCGAAACCAAAGCCGGTACCGGCTGCGGCGGCTGTATTCCACTGGTGACTCAGGTGCTGAACGCTGAACTGGCGAAACAGGGCATCGAAGTGAACAACAACCTGTGCGAGCACTTCGCCTACTCTCGCCAGGAGCTGTACCATCTGATCCGCGTGGAAGGCATCAAGTCCTTCGACGAACTGCTGGAGAAACACGGCCAGGGTTACGGCTGTGAAGTGTGTAAACCGACCGTCGGCTCCCTGCTGGCGTCCTGCTGGAATGAGTACGTGCTCAAACCAGAACACACGCCGCTGCAGGACACCAACGATAACTTCCTGGCGAACATCCAGAAAGACGGTACTTACTCCGTCATTCCGCGTTCCGCCGGTGGCGAAATCACCCCGGAAGGGCTGGTCGCCGTGGGCCGTATCGCCCGTGAATTTAATCTGTACACCAAAATCACCGGTTCCCAGCGTATCGGCCTGTTTGGCGCGCAGAAGGATGACCTGCCGGAAATCTGGCGTCAGTTGATTGAAGCGGGCTTCGAAACCGGTCACGCGTATGCCAAAGCGCTGCGTATGGCGAAAACCTGCGTGGGCAGCACCTGGTGCCGCTACGGCGTGGGCGACAGCGTGGGATTCGGCGTCGAGCTGGAAAACCGCTACAAAGGCATCCGTACCCCGCACAAAATGAAGTTCGGCGTCTCCGGCTGTACCCGTGAATGTGCGGAAGCGCAGGGTAAAGACGTAGGGATCATCGCCACCGAGAAAGGCTGGAACCTGTACGTGTGCGGCAATGGCGGGATGAAACCACGCCACGCCGACCTGCTGGCGGCGGATCTCGATCGCGACACGCTGATCCAGTATCTCGACCGCTTCATGATGTTCTACATCCGTACCGCCGATAAGCTGACCCGTACCGCTTCCTGGCTGGATAATCTCGAAGGCGGTATCGACTACCTGAAGTCGGTCATCATTGATGACAAGCTGGGTCTGAACGAACAGCTGGAATCCGAGATGGCTCGCCTGCGCGAGGCGGTGATCTGCGAGTGGACCGAAACCGTCAACACCCCGGCGGCGCAGACGCGCTTCAAACACTTTATCAACAGCACCCAGCGCGACCCGAACGTGCAGGTAGTGCCGGAGCGCGAACAGCATCGTCCTGCAACCCCGTATGAACGCATTCCGGTGATGCTGGTGGAGGAAAACGCATGAGCCAGTGGGTAAACATCTGCAACATTAACGACATTCTGCCAGCAACCGGCGTCTGTGCTTTGCTGTGTAACGAGCAGGTAGCTATTTTCCGCCCTCGCCACGATGAACAGGTCTTTGCCATCAGCAATATCGATCCGTTCTTTGAGGCCAGCGTGCTCTCCCGCGGTCTGATTGCTGAACATCAAGGTGAGCTGTGGGTCGCCAGCCCGCTGAAAAAGCAGCGTTTCCGCTTAACCGACGGGCACTGCATGGAAGATGAAAGCTTCTCGGTGAAGCACTACGACGCCCGCGTGAAGGACGGCAAGGTGCAGCTCAAAGCGTAACCCTCCGCCTTTCCAATAGGAAAGGCTTATGACCCCTTATGGGTAACGGCAGGAAAAACCGTATGTTCTGTACGATTCCTGCTGTTATCCTGACGGCAATTCTTACCCCCTCCTTGAATGCTGTGAGGTAACGTCGTGGACCACCTGCCGATTTTCTGTCAATTACGCCATCGCGACTGCCTGCTTGTGGGCGGCGGCGACGTGGCTGAACGCAAAGCGCGCCTGTTGCTGGATGCCGGAGCCCGACTGACCGTCAATGCCCTCACCTTCGCTCCGCAGTTTGAGGTCTGGGCTCAGGAAGGGATGCTCACGCTGGTGCAGGAGGAGTTTGATGAGTCCCTGCTGGATACCTGCTGGCTGACTATTGCCGCGACGGATGACGATGAAGTGAACCAGCGCGTCAGCGACGCCTGCGAAGCGCGCCGGATCTTCTGCAACGTGGTGGATGCGCCGAAAGAGGCCAGCTTTATCATGCCGTCGATTATCGACCGTTCACCGCTGATGATCGCGGTGTCTTCCGGCGGCCGCTCGCCCGTACTTGCCCGCCTGCTGCGGGAGAAACTGGAAGCTATTTTGCCGCAGCATCTCGGCCAGATAGCCCACTACGCCGGGCAGCTTCGCTCCCGCGTGAAGCAAACCTTCTCAACAGTGGGCGAACGCCGTCGCTTCTGGGAGAAATTTTTCGTTAACGACAGGCTGGCGCAGTCGCTGGCGAATCAGGACGCGAAAGCGGTGGAAGAGACGACCGAGCAGTTGCTGAGCGAGCCGCTGGATCACCGTGGTGAAGTGGTGCTGGTCGGGGCTGGTCCGGGAGATGCGGGTTTACTGACCCTGAAAGGGCTCCAGCAGATCCAGCAGGCGGATATCGTGGTGTATGACCGCCTGGTCTCCGATGACATCATGAACCTGGTGCGCCGCGACGCCGACCGCGTCTTCGTCGGTAAACGGGCAGGCTACCACTGCGTGCCGCAGGAGGAGATTAATCAGATCCTGCTGCGAGAAGCGCAAAAGGGAAAACGCGTGGTGCGCCTTAAGGGCGGCGATCCGTTTATCTTTGGCCGCGGCGGCGAGGAGCTGGAAACCCTGTGCAATGCAGGCATTCCGTTCTCCGTGGTGCCGGGCATAACGGCGGCGTCCGGCTGTTCAGCCTACTCTGGCATTCCGTTGACCCATCGCGACTACGCCCAGAGCGTGCGTCTGGTCACGGGCCACCTGAAAACCGGCAGCGAGCTGGACTGGCATAACCTGGCCGCTGAAAAGCAGACGCTGGTGTTCTACATGGGGCTGAACCAGGCCGCCACCATCCAGGCGAAACTGCTGGAACACGGCATGGAGGCTGATATGCCCGTTGCGCTGGTGGAAAACGGGACGTCAATCAAGCAGCGCGTGGTGAATGGCGCGCTGACGCAGCTCGGTGAGCTGGCGCAGCAGGTCGAAAGCCCGGCGCTGATTGTGGTGGGTCGCGTGGTTGAACTGCGCGATAAGCTGAACTGGTTCTCGAATCACTAACGCATATTCTCCCTCCTTCGAGTAGTCCTTAAGCGGACTACTCCCTTCATACCTCAGTCGATAACATACCGCTCGCATAGTGGAACTTTTCCATTTATTCCCTCGTGTTACATCCAATTTAAGATTTTTAGACAAGGAATGCGTATGTTCAAGCTGGCAAAAGCCGCCGTTCTGGTTGGCCTGTTATCGACGCTGACCGCCTGCACCGGTCACGTTCAAAATACTAAAAATAACTGCAGCTACGATTACCTGCTGCACCCGGCGATCTCCATTTCGAAGATCATCGGCGGTTGCGGCCCGGCGGCACAGCAGTAAGCGTTTTTCAGGCGTAAAAAAAACCGGGGATTTCCCGGTTTTTTATTGAGCCCATATTTGTCGGGTGGCGGCTTAAGGTTTCGCCACAAACCCAATCGCCTCGTACACCGCTTTCAGGGTTTCGGACGCGCGCGCGCTGGCTTTTTCCGCGCCGTCTTTCATCACCTTCTGCAGGAAAGCTTCGTCGTTACGGTAGCGGTTGTAGCGCTCCTGCAGCTCGGTCAGCATGCCGGAAACGGCCTCTGCCACTTCACCCTTCAGGTGGCCGTACATCTTGCCTTCGAAGTGTTTTTCCAGCTCGGGAATGCTCTGGCCGGTCACGCCGGAGAGAATGTCCAGCAGGTTGGAGACGCCCGCTTTGTTCTGCACGTCGTAGCGCACCACAGGCGGCTCGTCGGAGTCGGTGACCGCGCGCTTGAGCTTTTTCACCACCGATTTCGGATCTTCCAGCAGGCCGATAACGTTGTTGCGGTTATCGTCAGACTTGGACATCTTCTTGGTTGGCTCCAGCAGCGACATCACGCGCGCGCCGGATTTCGGAATAAACGGCTCTGGCACTTTGAATACGTCGCCGTAAAGCGCGTTAAAGCGCTGGGCGATATCACGGCTCAGCTCCAGGTGCTGCTTCTGGTCTTCACCCACCGGCACCTGGTTGGTCTGGTACAGCAGGATGTCGGCCGCCATCAGCACCGGATAGTCGAACAGGCCAGCGTTGATGTTTTCAGAGTAGCGGGCAGACTTATCCTTGAACTGGGTCATGCGGCTCAGCTCGCCGAAATAGGTATAGCAGTTCAGCGCCCAGCCCAGCTGCGCATGCTCCGGCACGTGAGACTGAACGAAAATGGTGCTCTTTTCAGGATCGATACCGCAGGCCAGATAGAGGGCCAGGGTGTCCAGGGTGGCTTTGCGCAGCTTCTCAGGATCCTGACGCGCGGTGATAGCATGCAAATCTACGATGCAGTAAATGCAATGGTAGTCATCCTGCATGCTGACCCACTGACGCAACGCACCCATGTAGTTACCAATGGTCAATTCACCTGAAGGCTGTGCGCCACTAAAAACGATGGGCTTAGTCATTATTCAATTCCTGATGTTCACTGTGCGAAAGCCCGAGTGCGGGCAACAAATCTTTGAAGTGGTCGAACACAACATCCGGCTCACTCAGCGTAATGGCCTCACCGTAGTTGTAGCCATAGGTTAAACCGACGGAAGGACACCCCGCCGCTCGGGCAGCCAGAATATCATTACGCGAATCCCCGACAAAGAGCAGCTCCGCAGGCGTTAAGGATAATTTTCCTGCCACCAGCAACAGCGGCTCCGGATGCGGCTTTTTGTTCTGCACGTCATCCCCGCCTACAATCACGGAGAAATATTTCGCGATATCCAGCGCCTCCAGCAGCGGCGCAACAAACGGCGTCGGCTTGTTGGTCACCAGCCCCAGCGGGATGCCTTTTGCGTGCAGCGCGCTCAGGGTTTCCTGGACGTCCGGGAACAGGAAGCTACCCTCCTCGACGGCCTCTTCGTAGAAGCGATCGAACAGCTTGCGCAGAATACGCAGCTGCTCATCCTGCGGGATATCGGCGTGATCGACGCTTGGTTTCCCCTGCGCGGAACGCTGCGACGCGCGTTCCTGACGAGCCCACGTCAACGCGCGCTCCATCAGGACATCGGCACCGTTGCCAATCCACGTAATCACACGATCTTCGCCCGCAACGGGCAGTTCCAGTGCATACAGCGCCCGATCGACGGCGCTCGTTAAGCCCGGCGCGCTGTCCACCAGCGTGCCGTCGAGGTCGAATGCCACACCCCGAATTGCCTGCAATTTATCCATGACTTACCTTCGCCAGCTCGCGGCGCATTTCATCAATGACTTTTTTGTAATCCGGTTGGTCGAAAATTGCCGAACCTGCAACGAACATATCCGCGCCCGCTGCCGCAATTTCGCCAATATTATTCACTTTCACACCGCCGTCCACTTCCAGACGAATATCATAGCCAGACTCGTCAATGCGACGGCGCACTTCGCGCAGCTTATCCAGCGTGTGAGGGATGAACGACTGGCCGCCAAAGCCCGGGTTGACGGACATCAGCAAAATCACGTCCAGCTTGTCCATCACGTAATCGAGATAGCTCAACGGTGTTGCCGGGTTAAACACCAGCCCCGCCTTACAGCCGTTCTCTTTGATCAGCTGCAGCGTGCGGTCAACGTGCTCGGAGGCTTCCGGATGGAAAGTGATAATGCTGGCGCCCGCTGCGGCAAAGTCAGGCACGATGCGGTCGACAGGCTTCACCATCAGGTGAACGTCGATCGGTGCGGTAATGCCGTAGTTACGCAGGGCCTTGAGCACCATCGGACCGATGGTCAGATTGGGAACGTAGTGGTTATCCATAACGTCGAAATGGACGACATCTGCGCCAGCTGCGAGAGCTTCCGCCGTGTCTTCACCCAGGCGGGCAAAATCGGCCGACAGAATTGAGGGGGCAATCAAAAACTGTTTCATCCGCATCTCCTTGAAATGTGTTTACCGGCGGGCAAAACGGCTCAGGGGCGATAAAGAGCCAGGAGTTCGTCCACCTTTTTACGTGTGCCGCCGTTGCTGCTAATGCTACGCCGCACCTTAACCTGAAAATGCTTCGCGGCTTTGTACCATTCGCGCGTATCAGGGGTATCGTGATTTGAAATTAACACCGGAATTCTTTTGCTGACCAGTTTTTCCGCCATCTCCGCCAGGCGGGCCTGTTCGGCCGGGCTGAAGCTATTGGTGTGGTAGGCGGTGAAGTTCGCCGTCGCAGACAGCGGCGCATAAGGCGGATCGCAGTAAACCACCGAGTTTACGCCTGCCAGTTCCATGCACTCTTCATAGGAGAGGCAGTGGAACTCTGCATTCTGCGCTTTCTTCGCAAAATGATATAGTTCGTCCTGCGGGAAGTACGGGCGCTTATAACGACCAAACGGCACGTTAAATTCGCCGCGCAGATTATACCGGCACAGGCCGTTGTAACCATGACGGTTGAGGTAAAGGAACAGCAGCGCGCGGCGGAACGGATCCTGGCTCTGATTAAATTCCGTGCGGAACTGATAGTAAACGTCAGGGCTGTTGTTCTCTGGCGTAAACAGCTTGCGCGCCTCTTCCACATACTCATCGGTACGCAGCTTAACGATGTTATAGAGGCTGATAAGGTCGCTGTTGATATCCGCCAGGATATAACGAGAAAAATCGGTGTTCAGGAACACCGATCCCGCACCCACGAAGGGCTCGATAAGACACTCGCCTTTTGGCAGGTGCTTTTTAATATCATCGAGCAGGGGGTATTTCCCCCCTGCCCATTTCAGAAAAGCGCGATTTTTTTTCATGCTGACTAACTGATTACACCTTCTCCGGCTGTGGAGAAAGCTCCGACAGCATCCTGCGCTTTAAACATTACTTCAGATCGGCCTGCACCTGATGAATCGGCTTCGCCCACGGGTTTTTCGCCTGAACGTCTGCTGGCAGTGTCGCCACGGCGCGCTTCGCTTCATCTTTGGAAGCATACACACCGCTCACCAGCACGTACCACGGCTGTCCGTTACGGGTTGTCTGATAAACCACGTAGTTTTTCAGATTCGATTTCTTCGCCCAGCCGTTGAGGTTGTCATAGTTAGACGAACTGCTCAACTGCAGCGTGTAGTTGCTGGACGGTGCAGATTTCAGCGAACCGACGTTGCCAGCTGTTTTACCTGCTGCAGCACTGGAAGCCGTCGCCGTTGCGGCAGGAGCAGCGGTGGCAGCAGGTGCCGTTGTGGTTGCCGTCGCTTTCGGCGCAGTCTGCGTGACTGGCGCTTTGGCCGGCTCGCTCACGGCAGCCGTTTCAGTGCGTTTCGGCTGTGCCGGTGCGGCTTTCACTTCAGGCGCTTTTACCACGGCCTGAGGCTTGGTTTCACGCTTCGGCTCAATGACCGCCTGCTTACGTTCAGGACGCGTCGCAGTTTGCGTCTGGCGCGGTTTAGTTTCCGTTGCTGCCGTCTGCGGCTGCGCGGTAGCACCGTGGATCGGTGCGACGGTTGCAGGTTCAGTTGGCAGCGTAGAGTTAACCACAACGTTATCAACCTGCTGCTGGTTTTGCGGCTGCATCAGCGCATTGTTCAGGTCTCCCTGAACTTCAACACGCTGCTGGCCTTCGGGCGTGACAGGTGCCTGGCCCTGAGCAGGCGTTGATGAAACGGGCGGCAGAGAAACATCCTGCGGCGTCGTTGTGTTGCTGGCAGTCTGCTCAGCGGAAGTGGTGCCCGGCGCTGGCTGTGCACCATTCGCCTGATCCGTCGCATCATTACCGGAGAGGTTGATGCTCTTCTCTGCGGAGGCGGTTTGATCGGTTGAGTTGGTGGACGGTGCTTTCAGCGCGGAGCCAATGCCAACAATCAGCAGCACAAGCACCAGAACGCCAAGTCCCATCATGATGTACTGACGGGAGGCCGGTTTCTGCGCAGCGGCTTTTTTACGTTTACGCGGGCGACGCTCTACAGGCTGTTCGTCCATTGAATCTTCTTCGGACTCATAATCCTCTTCTTCTCGCTCATCACGCGCGTTGCGGCTGCGCGAAGGGCGACGATCGTCTGCATCCAGATCAACATCGTCAAAGTTGATCTGCGGCTCGTTATCACGTTCTGAAGATTGACGAGAACGACCAGTACGACGATCGCTGGGATCGGGTTTCAGCTCGTCTTCTGGTTTGAATTCATCCATTTAACACCCCACTCAAAGGCTTATGCCTACGTCTTTGCATTTCGCCTGAAGCTAAACGACCACCGATAACAGTGGCCTGACCTTTCTAGTTGTTACGCCTGCTGGCAATCAGCAATGGCGCCAAGAACGACATCGTGCGACACTCCGCCGCGCACTTCACTCTTCCCTATTGCAAGCGGGAGTACAAGACGCATCTCACCTGCCAATACTTTTTTATCGCGCATCATGTGGGGTAAATACGCCTGCGCCGACATCTCCTGCGGCCCGGTTACCGGCAAACCTGCACGTTCAAGTAGCGCAATGATACGTGCCGTCTCTTCCGGTTTAAACTGCCCAAGACGTTCAGAGGTGCGGGCTGCCATGACCATGCCAGCCGCGACGGCTTCACCGTGCAGCCAGTTGCCGTAACCCATTTCGGCTTCAATGGCGTGGCCAAACGTATGCCCAAGATTCAGTAAAGCACGTAAGCCGGTTTCACGCTCGTCTGCCGCGACAACTTCTGCTTTCAGCTCACAACAACGACGAATGCAGTATGCCAGTTTCGCCTCATCCAGGCGCAGCAGCGCATCCATATTCTCTTCAAGCCAGTTAAAGAACTCGCCATCCAGAATAATGCCGTATTTGATCACTTCAGCCAGGCCAGAGGCCAGCTCGCGTTTCGGCAGGGTTTTCAGACAGTCGAGATCCACCACCACCGACGCAGGCTGGTAGAACGCGCCAATCATGTTTTTGCCAAGAGGATGGTTGACTGCCGTTTTGCCACCGACAGAGGAGTCGACCTGAGACAGCAACGTGGTCGGGATTTGAATAAAACGGACGCCACGCTGATAGCTTGCGGCCGCAAAGCCGGTCAGATCGCCCACAACACCGCCGCCCAGGGCAAGCAGTGTTGTATCGCGACCGTGCGGTTTTTGCAGCAATGCGGTAAAGACGGTATCAAGTACCGTCAGGCTTTTATACTGCTCGCCATCGGGCAGAATCACACTGTCGACTTTTACGCCTGCCTGCTCAAGCAGGTGGCGCACGCGGTCGAGATAAAGCGGAGCCAGCGTCTCATTGGTGACCAGCATCGCCTGATCACCCGCTTTTAGTGGTAAAAAGGAAGCTGGGTCGTTAAACAAACCAGCCGCGATGGTGATAGGGTAACTACGTTTCCCGAGAGTAACTGTAATCCTCTCCATGACGCGACATCCACCTTTAATGCTTTTACCCGCAGGCGAGTGTATATAAAGCCAGAATCAGTTGCTTTCCAGCATATGAATAATCTGGTTTGCAACCACTTTAGCGCTCTGATCGTCAGTACGAATGGTCACATCGGCAATCTCTTCATACAGGGGATTGCGTTCGTCGGCCAACGCTTCCAGAACTTCGCGTGGTGGCGTTTCAACCTGCAGCAGCGGGCGCTTTTTATCGCGCTGCGTACGTGCCAGCTGTTTCTCAATGGTCGTCTCAAGATAGACCACTACGCCACGGGCGGAGAGACGGTTGCGGGTTTCGCGAGATTTCACAGAGCCGCCGCCTGTTGCCAGTACGATGCCCTGTTTTTCCGTGAGTTCGTTGATCACTTTTTCTTCTCGGTCACGGAAACCTTCTTCGCCTTCTACATCGAAAACCCAGCCCACATCAGCTCCGGTTCGTTTCTCAATCTCTTGATCAGAATCGTAAAATTCCATATTGAGTTGTTGAGCTAACTGACGCCCAATAGTGCTTTTGCCGGCACCCATAGGCCCAACCAGAAAGATATTGCGTTTCTCTGCCATTTTATCGGTACTACTAAGACTATTCGTTAATGGTAATCCCCGCTTCGCAGACACCCGGCGTAGCAGGACATGAACTGAAACCTCATATGCAATAGAGCGAGAGTCAGACTAAAAATTATCTCAATACTCCGGCTTGTTTGGCAACTGATTAAATCACCGCGCCGGACGCATAAGGTAATAAGACGTAAGTCCAACTCAAATCGGTACTCCTTGTATGCTAATTCATGCCCCACGTCAAACATCTGCAACAAACTGAATGCAAAATCATTGCGGGGATCGTTACCCGTTAGTGAATACCGACCAGACGTGGCGTAATAAACACCACTAACTCACGCCGCTCATTATCTTTTCCATCATGGCGAAAAAGGTGTCCCAACCAGGGGATGCTCCCAAGCCCGGGCACGCTGTCACTGCCGGTTTTGTTCTTTTGCGAGAAAATTCCCCCCAGCGCCAGCGTTTCTCCACTTTTTACCTCCACCTGGGTTTCTATCTCCTGCTTATCGATGGCAAGCGTTTCGCCATCGGCCTGCTGCAGCACCTGTCCCGGCATGTTTTCACTGATGTGTAGCTTCAGGCGCACGCGCCCACCGGGCAATACTACCGGCGTGACCTCCATTCCGAGTACCGCCTCTTTGAACTCCACCGAGGTCGCCCCGCTTTCACCGCTTGAAACCTGATACGGGATCTCACTCCCCTGCTTAATGCTGGCCGGTTGCATGTGCGAGGCCAGCAGCCGCGGGCTGGCAATGATATCGACCTGCTGTTTTTGCTCCAGCGCAGAGAGCTCCAGATCCAGCAGCCTGCCGTTAATTCGCCCGATGTTAAACCCCACATGCGTGGTAGCACTGGCCACGGAAAGATCGCTGCCAAGCGTCGTTAGCTGTCCAACCTTGCCCGCCTCAGTGGCCTCGGCAAGATTCCACTTCACCCCCAACTCTCGCAGGCTTTTTTCATTAATGGTGACAATGTGCGCCGCCAGTTCGACCTGCTCGACGGGAATATCCATCTGAGCCGCCCACTGCTGCAGCGCCTCCAGCACCGCCTGGCTATCCCTGACCAGTAGACGGTTGGTGCGTTTGTCGACAGATAAACTCCCCTTTGGGCTCAGGAGCTTTTCAGCCGCTTTTTGCAGTTCTCCGGCATCCGCATAAGAAAATGGGATGCTGTGCGAGACCAGCGGAGCATCAAGCTGTCGACGCGCTCGCTCCTGCTCTAAACGTTCCCGCTGTTCACGCTGCCAGGCCGCGGTATGGACATAATAAATACCGCCCTCCTCTCGTAAAACGAGTCCGGCGCTGGTGACTACCGTCTGTAACGCCTGCCGCCAGGGAACGCGCGTCAGGTTAAGCGAGAGCGTGCCGCCGACATCCGGCGATACCACCAGGTTACGGTTCTCCTGCGCAACCAGCGCCTGTAGCAACTGAACCACCGGCACGTCATCCACCACCAGCGTGACCGGCTTTGGCGCGACTGCCCACAGCGGGCGGCTGAACGCCAGCAGCAACAGCACTATCCTTAACTTCATTTTTATCCTTTCCTTCTCGTTGCCACGCCCATTCTTCGGGATCGCATGTGTCACCCACATTAACAACCAGTTCCGTTTCATTGATGGCCGTTATCCGCCAGCCCGCCGGGAAACGATCGTGCTCTTTCAGACGATGCCAGCGCCGTTGCCCATCCAGCAAAATACCAACGCGCTGCTGCCCTCCCACCATTCCGCGGTAGTGCCACTGTGCCAGTTCGGCTGTGGCACAAGGGTCGTCCGGCGGGCGAAACGGATCGCGCATGCCGGTCAACAGCAGCGTCGAGCAAACCAGCAGGTATCTCGCGCTATTTCGCATGTTCCAGCTCCAGCTTCAGGCGTAACGCCGTACTTTGTGGCGCAAGCGTAAAAGCAGCGACCCGCACATCCCGCTGCGCCAGCCGGGAAAAAAGAGGCGGGATCGCCTGCCACTCCGCCTCCAGCGCCAGTTCACCGCCGTTTTGCAACGGCTTCCAGTGAAGGAGCCTTGTACCCTCCCCCTGAAAATCGAGCGGTGAAAAGGGCTTTATCTCCAGTGCCGTCCGGGTTTGCGGGCTAAACGGCACCTGACTGGCGGTGGGCCACAGCGACGCATTAGTCCACGCCGCCTGGCTCAACTGCTGCCGCTGATCCGCACACTGCCTCTCTGCTGGTCGGAGCACTACACCCCATGCTGTCAGGCCCATCAGGAGAATACCCAGCCCCCCGCAGACCAGCCGACACCAGGGACGACTTTCACACCAGCGTTCTAGCAAGGTCTCCACGCATTACCCCTCGCTTTTCAGGTGCAGAGTGAACATCCAGCGCCCCTGGCTATCCTGCCGGAGTTCCCCCTCAGAACCGGGCGTAAAGCCGTCTATGTGCTCCAGCCCATTACGCAAGGCAGAAAGCGCCTGCAGGGTAGTGGCATATCCGATCAACATCAGAGCAGGAGGCTGATAACGCAGCTCTGTCAACCATACCTGCGCAGGCATGGTCTCAGAAAGTGACTCCAGCACCGGTTGCCATGCGCGGCGCGGCGGCGTGCCCGCAGGGTTCTGCACCTCTGCGGTGGGTCGCTGGCGAGACACAAGACCACGCTGCACGGACTGCGTACCCGCCAGTTGAGCCTGCAGCGCGCGCAGCGTTACCAGATGATTCATCCTTATGCTAAAAACGGCCATCAGCATGAGCAGCAGTGCGCCGACAAATACGCCGCCCCAGAAACGCAGGCATCGCGCGCGCCGCTGCTGACGCCAGGGCAGGAGGTTGGTCACGTTCATTCAGGCACCTCGCTCATGGCCAGCGCCAGCGCGACGGTATAGTCAGCCCCGCATTCGGGAAGAGGCGCATGCCAGCGCTGCAGCGTTTCCCATGGGGACCGTTCGGCATCAAAGAACGCGATGTCATTCTGGTTAAGGGCCAGCAGCGCCGCCAGCTCAGTAACGTTTTCTGCTTCAGTGGTATAACGACGCCCCCACTGATGGCGCATAGCCCACAGCCAGTGGTGCGCATCTCGCCAGGCGACGCACTGCGTCGGCGCTACCGCAGGCAGCAGGTTCGTCAGCGCGCTGGCATCCGGGGTGATGGTCGCCAGCCGCAAACGTAGCGTTTTCGCCAGGTCAAGAAGCGTTTCAACCTCTTTGTTTTGTGCGGCAGTCACGTGAAACGTATTGCTGAAGGTGTCCTGGGTGTAGTCGAAACAGAGGGACTCTGTCGACATCTCCAGTTCGCGCGAAAGCGCCGCCCCCATCCACGAGAGCTGCTCGCTGTCGCGCAATGCAAGAGCCGGTCGGGGCAACGTTTTTTGCAGAGTCCGTGCAGCAGGAAAGGAGAGAAATACCCGATGGTAGTGCGGGAGCGCTTTTCGCCAGTCGCGTAAGGCATCGGCCAGCGCTTCTGGCTGACAAATTTTGCCGTCACGAATGATGCCTTCGGCCAGAGAAATGGCCCACCAGCGGCGTAAGCACCAGCCGCCTCTCTCCCGGACCAGTGCCGTAATCAGGACCTTATCCTGTTGAATATGAACGCCCGTTTGCCATGTTTTGAAAGCCATGCTTCACGATCTCCTTATCGCCCGTCGCCTTGACGGCTATATCAATGAATCAGGCTTGCCTTTATACTACCGCGCGATTGTTTAGAAACTGCCCAAGTGAAACCAAATGGGAAATCTCCGGTGAAGTTCGTAAAGTATTTATTCATCCTTGCAGTCTGTTGCATTCTGCTGGGAGCAGGCTCGATTTACGGTTTGTACAAATATATTGAGCCACAGCTACCTGATGTCGCCACGCTCCGCGATGTGCGTCTCCAGATCCCAATGCAGGTCTATAGCGCCGATGGCGAGCTGATGGCGCAGTATGGCGAGAAGCGTCGTATCCCGCTGACCTTAAACCAAATTCCCCCCGTGATGGTGAAAGCTTTTATCGCCACGGAGGACAGCCGTTTCTACGAGCACCACGGTGTCGATCCGGTCGGGATTTTCCGTGCTGCAAGCATTGCGTTGTTCTCCGGTCACGCCTCCCAGGGGGCGAGCACCATTACGCAACAGCTGGCGCGTAACTTCTTCCTCAGCCCTGAAAAGACGCTGACGCGTAAGATCAAAGAGGTGTTCCTGGCGATCCGTATTGAGCAACTGCTGAACAAGGACGAGATCCTTGAGCTGTACCTCAATAAAATCTATCTGGGCTACCGTGCCTATGGCGTGGGGGCAGCCGCGCAGGTGTACTTCGGTAAGCCTGTTGAACAGCTCACCCTAAGCGAAATGGCAACCATTGCCGGTCTGCCAAAAGCGCCGTCCACGTTTAACCCGCTTTACTCGCTCGATCGTGCTACCTCACGTCGTAATGTCGTCCTGTCACGTATGCTGAGCGAAGGCTATATCAGCCAGAGCGAGTACGACCAGGCGCGTAACGACGTCATTGACGCCAATTATCATGCCCCTGAGATCGCCTTCTCTGCCCCTTATCTGACCGAAATGGTGCGCCAGGAGATGGTGAGTCGTTATGGCGACAAGGCCTATGAAGATGGCTATCGCGTATACACCACCGTTACCCGTAAAGTGCAGCAGGCGGCTCAGGACGCGGTGCGCAATAACGTGATGGACTACGATATGCGTCACGGCTATCGCGGACCGTCGAACGTGCTCTGGAAAGTGGGCGAAAGCGCATGGGACAGCAAAAAAATCACCAGCACGCTGAAAGCGCTGCCAACCTATGGTCCGCTCCTTCCAGCCGTAGTGACGCAGGCCGATCCTCAGGAAGCCGTTGCGACGCTGGCGGACGGCACGTCCGTCTCCCTGCGCATGGACGGTATTCGCTGGGCGCGTCCATACCGTTCGGACACCCTGCAGGGGCCAACGCCGCGCAAGGTGACCGACGTGGTACAGGCCGGGCAGCAGATTTGGGTGCGCAAGTCAGGCGATGCCTGGTGGCTGGCGCAGGTACCGGATGTGAACTCGGCTCTGGTCTCCATCAACCCACAGAACGGGGCGGTAATGGCGCTGGTCGGCGGGTTCGATTTCAACCAGAGCAAATTTAACCGTGCCACGCAGGCGCTGCGTCAGGTGGGTTCCAACATCAAGCCGTTCCTCTACACGGCTGCAATGGATAAGGGACTGACCCTTGCCAGCATCCTCAACGACGTGCCGATCTCCCGCTGGGATGCCGGTGCCGGTTCCGACTGGCAGCCGAAGAACTCTCCTGCGGAGTATGCCGGTCCTATTCGTCTTCGCCAGGGTCTGGGGCAGTCGAAAAACGTGGTGATGGTGCGTGCCATGCGCGCGATGGGCGTCGACTATGCGGCAGAGTACCTGCAGCGCTTCGGCTTCCCGGCTCAGAACATCGTTCGCACCGAGTCGCTGGCGCTGGGCTCAGCCTCCTTTACGCCGCTTCAGGTCGCCCGTGGATACTCGGTGATGGCCAACGGCGGCTTCCTGGTTGACCCGTACTTCATCAGCAAAATCGAGAACGACCAGGGCGGCGTGCTGTTTGAAGCGAAGCCGAAAATTGCCTGCCCTGAATGTGATATTCCGGTCATTTACGGCAATACGCCGAAATCCGAGGTGCTCGAAAACAAGGACATGGAAGACCCTGCCGTTTCTCAGGAGCAGCCAAATATCGTCTTGCCGCAGCCGCAGCTGGAGCAGGCTAACCAGTCGCTGGTGGCGCAGACCGGCGCGCAGGAGTACGCCCCGCACGTGATCGACACGCCGCTGGCGTTCTTGATCAAGA
Organism: Enterobacter cloacae complex sp. P2B; assembly: GCF_014895985.1. Lineage (NCBI taxonomy): Bacteria > Pseudomonadati > Pseudomonadota > Gammaproteobacteria > Enterobacterales > Enterobacteriaceae > Enterobacter > Enterobacter cloacae complex sp. P2B. The sequence continues at coordinate 39,595 of NZ_JADBQQ010000003.1, forward strand.
GCGCGCTGAACACCAACATCTTCGGTGAACCCGGCTGGCAGGGTACCGGCTGGCGAGCAGGGCGCGATCTGCAGCGCCATGATATCGGCGGTAAAACCGGTACAACTAACAGCTCGAAGGATGCGTGGTTCTCCGGCTATGGGCCGGGTGTGGTGACGTCAGTCTGGATCGGTTTCGACGATCATCGCCGCGATTTAGGCCGTACCACGGCATCCGGCGCGATTAAAGATCAGATTTCCGGCTACGAAGGCGGTGCCAAAAGCGCGCAGCCGGCCTGGGATGCCTACATGAAATCCGTTCTTGAAGGCGTGCCGGAGCAGCCGCTGACGCCTCCACCGGGCGTGGTGACGGTCAATATTGACCGCAGCACCGGCCAGCTCGCTAACGGCGGTAATAGCCGTGCCGAGTATTTCATCGAAGGTACGCAGCCAACCACACAGGCGGTGCATGAGGTGGGTACAGAGATTATTGATAACGGCGAAACGCACGAGCTGTTTTAAGCATAAAAATGCCCGGTAAAAACCGGGCAAAGAATTGCAGGCCGGGTAAGGCGAAGCCGCCACCCGGCTTTTTTATGGTCTACAGACGCCCTTGCCCCTTCAGCCACTCGCGAACCAGGAACAGCGCGCTCACGTTGCGAGCCTCGTTAAAGTCAGGGTCTTCAAGCAGATCCATCAGATGCGCCAGCGGCCAGCGAACCTGCGGCAGCGGCTCTGGTTCATCTCCCTCCAGCGATTCAGGATAGAGATCTTCAGCCACCACAATGTTCATTTTGCTGGAAAAATAGGACGGCGCCATGCTCAGCTTTTTCAGGAACGACAGTTCGTTCGCGCCAAAACCCACCTCTTCTTTCAGCTCGCGGTTTGCTGCTTCAAAGACCGTTTCACCCGGATCGATGAGCCCTTTCGAGAACCCAAGCTCGTAAGATTCCGTCCCCACGGCGTATTCGCGGATCAAAATCAGATGATCGTCGACGATAGGGACAATCATCACCGCTTCGCGCGAAGAGGGGCGCATACGCTCATAAACACGACGCACACCGTTGCTGAACTCCAGATCCACACTCTCGACGTTAAACAGGCGCGATTTGGCGACAGTTTCAACGTGCAGAATGGTGGGTTTTTGTAGTGGTTTGCTCATCTTGATGGGGTCTTAGCAGTGTGAACTGACGTTATTGTGCGATATGCCGCACGGTTTCGGCAATGTCAATTGTTCTTTATTTACATTTATGCAACGTAGCAGGGATCAATCCTCAATTCAAAACAAATGTCAAGAGGTTGAAATGTTTCCAGGAATTTGCTGATATCGCGCCATGACAGGCTTTGCTATCATCACCGGTCACTGGGATGCGCTTTAGAATGCTCAAGTTCGACTCCATACTTGCCGATAGCCAGCCACAGACTCTCATTCAATGTAAAGGTGCTACTGACTACACCTGTAAGATAAGTAAGATGGGGAAAGCATGAGCACCATTTTGATTGTTCTCGCTGCTATGCTGGTCAGCGCATTGATTGCAGGGTGGCTGTACAGGCGACGCATACAGCGCCGTTACCGGCTGCCCTTTTTAAATGCCTTCGCGGGTGCGACAACGCGTAAACTCACGCAAGACGAGCGCGATGCAGTTGAAAACTATCTCGAAACGCTGAACCGTTCTCAGTTAACGCCTGGGCCGACGGGAGCCACGACTGCACCTGTGGCGCTTAAGCTTAACGCGCAAAGTGACACCGTGCTCTGCGTGACGCGCTCCATCACGCGCTACGGCATTACGACTGACGACCCCAACAAGTGGCGCTACTACCTGGATTCGGTTGAGGTGCATCTGCCTCCGTCCTGGGAGCAGTACATTAACGACGAAAACAGCGTTGAGCTGATTCATACCGATTCGCTGCCGCTGGTAATCTCGCTCAACGGCCATACCCTGAATGACTATCTTCACGAAGCCCCGCGCTTTGCGCTGGAACGCGCGAGTTCAACGCAGGCCTCTATTCGTGGTGAAGAGACCGAGCAGATTGAGCTGCTGAATATTCGTCAGGAGACGCATGAAGAGTACGCCCTGAGCCGTCCGGACGGTATTCGTGAAGCCATCCTGATCGTTGCCGCTTTCCTGCTCTTTTTTGTCTGCCTGCTGACGCCGGACGTCTTTGTCCCATGGCTGGCGGGTGGCGCGGTGTTGCTTCTTGCGGCCGGGCTGTGGGGGCTCTTTGCCCCGCCGGCCAAAACCTCGCTGCGGGAGATCCACTGCCTGCGCGGCACGCCAAAGCGCTGGGGCCTGTTCGGTGAGAACGATCAGGAGCATCTCAACAATATCTCACTCGGGATTATTGACCTGATCTACCCGCGCCACTGGCAACCGTGGATTGCGCAGGATTTAGGGCAGAAAACCGATATTGATATCTATCTTGACCGCCACGTTGTGCGACAGGGGCGCTTCTTATCCCTGCATGATGAAGTAAAAAATTTCCCGCTTCAGCACTGGCTCCGCAGCACGGTCATCGCCGCCGGCGCCGGGCTGGTGTTTATCATGCTGCTGCTTTTCGTGCCGCTGGATATGCCCATCAAATTTACCCTGTCGTGGATCAAAGGCGCGCAGACCATCGAGGCGACCAGCGTCAACCAGCTCGATGAAGCGGGTGTACGGGTGGGCGATACGCTGCGCCTGAAAGGCACCGGAATGTGTAATATCCATACCCCGGGGGCGTGGAACACGCGCCAGAATTCACCGTTCACGCCGTTCGACTGTTCGCAAATTATCTGGAACGACGCGCCGCCGCTGCCGCTACCGGAATCCGAAGTGGTGAATAAAGCCACGGCGCTGACCCAGACGGTCAACCGCCAGCTGCACCCGAAACCGGACGATGATTCACGCGTCAGCCCCGCGCTGCGTTCCGCCATCCAGAAATCAGGCATGATTCTGCTGGATGATTTTGGCGACATTGTCCTGAAAACCCAGGACTTATGCTCCTCGCAGGATGAGTGCATACGCCTCAAGAACGCGCTGGTTAACCTCGGGAACAGTAAAGACTGGGACTCGCTGGTGAAACGCGCCGAGGCGGGACGACTTGATGGCGTCAACGTGCTGCTGCGTCCGGTCAGCGCGGAATCGCTTGATAACCTGCTCGCCACCTCGACATCGCCGTTTATGATGCGCGAAACCACCCGGGCGGCTCAGGCGCTCAACAGTCCGGCACCGGGCGGCTTTGTGATTGCCAGCGATGAAGGCAGCGACCTGGTCGATCAGCCTTACCCGCAGGTAGCGCTTTATGACTACCCGGCCCAGGAGCAGTGGAGCCAGTTCCAGCGTCTGGCGCAGATGCTGATGCAAACGCCGTTCAGTGCCGAAGGGATTGTCACAAGCATCTACACCGACGCCAACGGCACGCGCCATATCGGCCTGCACCGGATGCCGGACAGCGCAGGATTGTGGCGTTACATTGGCACCTCTCTGCTGATGATCGCCATGCTGATCGCCATTTTCTGGAACGGTTTTATGGCCCTGCGCCGCTACCAGCGCTCCCGCACGCGTCTGGCGGAGATCCAGCAATATTATGAGAATTGCCTAAATCCTAAGCTGATCCCCTCCTCTGAGAGCCTGATCTGATAACGTCGTTGCGCGACAAGATGTGCTACCCTGTCGCGCACGTTTCTTCTGGCTGGAGTTCCCCCCTATGCATCTTGATATCGACTGGCAGCAGGTCGACACCGTTCTGCTGGATATGGACGGCACGCTGCTCGATCTCGCCTTTGATAACTATTTCTGGCAAAAGCTGGTACCGGAAACCTATGGTGAGCAGCAGGGTATCTCCCCGGCAGAAGCGCAGGCGTTCATTCGTTCGCAATATAGCGCAGTGCAACATACGCTAAACTGGTACTGTCTGGACTACTGGAGCGAGCGCCTCGGTTTGGATATTTGTGCCATGACCACTGCCCAGGGACCACGCGCCGTGCTGCGCGAAGATACGGTTCCCTTCCTGGACGCGCTGAAAGCAAGCGGCAAGCGCCGTATTTTGCTGACTAACGCGCATCCACATAACCTGGCCGTGAAGCTGGAGCATACGGGACTGGCGTCGCACCTTGATTTATTACTTTCCACCCACACATTTGGTTATCCGAAAGAGGATCAGCGGTTGTGGCATGCGGTGAAGGAAGAGACCGGCCTGCAGCCGGAGCGCACGCTGTTCATTGACGACAGCGAGCCTATTCTTGATTCAGCGGCAACGTTTGGCATTCGCTACTGTCTGGGCGTCACGAATCCTGACTCTGGCCTGGCTGAAAAAAGCTATCTGCGCCATCCGGGACTGAACGACTACCGCCAGATGATCCCCTCACTGACCGTGAAGGAGACGCCATGAAAGAAAAGCCCTCAGATGGGGTAAGACTGGATAAATGGCTGTGGGCAGCCCGTTTTTATAAAACGCGCGCCCTTGCCCGTGAAATGGTTGACGGCGGTAAAGTGCATTACAACGGCCAGCGCAGCAAGCCGAGCAAGCTGGTTGAGCTGAACGCTACCTTAACGCTGCGCCAGGGCAACGACGAACGTACGGTAGTGATCAAAGCCATTACCGAACAGCGGCGGCCCGCATCGGAAGCCGTACTGCTTTACGAAGAGACGGCTGAAAGCGTTGAAAAGCGCGAGAAGACCGCGCTGGCGCGCAAAATGAATGCGCTGACCATGCCCCACCCGGACCGGCGACCGGATAAAAAAGAGCGCCGCGATCTGATGAAATTTAAACACGGTGAGAGCGAGTAACCCTCACCCGCACGAGAGATGAAAATGGCCCAACACGACCAATTACACCGCTATCTGTTTGAACAATTCGCCGTGCGCGGCGAGCTGGTCACCGTATCCGAAACCTGGAAACAGATTCTGGAAAACCACAACTACCCGCTGCCGGTGCAGACCCTGTTGGGCGAACTGCTGGTTGCCACCAGCCTGCTGACCGCAACGCTGAAGTTTGCCGGTGATATCACCGTGCAGCTGCAGGGTGACGGCCCGATGACGCTGGCGGTGATCAACGGCAATAACCAGCAGCAGATGCGCGGCGTGGCGCGCGTTCAGGGCGACGTGCCTGAAAATGCTGACCTCAAAACGCTGGTGGGCAATGGCTACCTGGTGATCACCATCTCCCCGGAGGAAGGTGAACGCTATCAGGGCGTGGTCGGTCTGGAAGGCGATACCCTCGCAGCCTGCCTGGAAGATTACTTCATGCGTTCTGAACAGCTGCCTACGCGTCTGTTCATCCGTACCGGTGAAGTGGACGGCCAGCCTGCTGCGGGCGGCATGCTGCTGCAGGTTCTGCCAGCGCAGGACGCACAGACCAATGACTTTGAGCATCTGGCGACGCTGACCGAAACCATCAAGGCGGAAGAACTGTTCAACCTGTCGGCGACCGACGTGCTGTGGCGTCTGTACCACGAAGAAGAAGTGACCGTGTACGATCCGCAGTCCGTGGAGTTTAAGTGTACCTGCTCGCGCGAGCGCTGCGCTGGCGCACTGAAAACTCTGCCGGATGAAGAGATCGACAGCATCATGGCTGAAGACGGCGAAATTGATATGCACTGTGACTACTGCGGTACGCACTACGTGTTCAATTCAATGGATATCGCTGAAATCCGCAATAACGCCTCTCCGGCGGATCCGCAGGTTCATTAATACGCTACCCCTCACCCTGCCCTTTCCCCTTTGCGGAGAGGGTTAGGGTGAGGGGCAAAAATCCCCCAAAAGCTGAATCGTTTTCCCTATGTAACTCTTACGTAATTTTCTTACATGTATGCGATTACATTCACATTCTCTCCGATAAAATCACCACCTCTTAACCTTTTCGGAACATTTTCCCCAACCAAAAAGCGATTCCTGCGATAATCCGCCTGCACTGTGACTGGAGTCGCAGCGTTTTCCGTTAGTAAGGGTTTTATCCAGATGCACAAATCTATGAGCCCCGTCGCGGTTAACATCCCCAGAAAAACCCTACAATTTCAGGCAGTACATATTGGCTAAGGAGCAGTGATATGCGTGTTACTGGTTTAACCCCGCAAGATCTCAAGGCTTATGGTATTCACGACGTCCAGGAAGTGGTCTACAACCCCGATTACGATACGCTGTATCAGGAAGAGCTCAATCCAGCACTGGAAGGATACGAGCGCGGTGTGTTGACGAACCTTGGTGCTATCGCCGTCGATACCGGTATCTTTACCGGTCGTTCGCCGAAAGATAAGTATATCGTCCGAGACGAAACTACCCGCGATACGCTGTGGTGGGCTGACAAGGGCAAAGGGAAGAACGACAACAAACCGCTCTCCCCGGAAACCTGGCAGCATCTGAAAGGGCTCGTCACCCATCAACTTTCCGGCAAGCGTCTGTTCATTGTCGACGCTTTCTGCGGCGCTAACGCCGACACCCGCCTTTCCGTGCGTTTCATTACCGAAGTGGCCTGGCAGGCGCATTTCGTTAAGAATATGTTTATTCGTCCGACCGACGAAGAGCTGCAGGACTTCACACCTGACTTCATCGTGATGAACGGTGCGAAATGCACTAACCCACAGTGGAAAGAGCAGGGTCTGAACTCCGAAAACTTCATTGCCTTCAACCTGACCGAACGTATTCAGCTGATCGGCGGTACCTGGTATGGCGGCGAAATGAAGAAAGGGATGTTCTCGGTCATGAACTACCTGCTGCCGCTGCGCGGTATTGCCTCTATGCACTGCTCGGCGAACGTCGGCGAGAAAGGCGACGTAGCGGTGTTCTTCGGTCTTTCCGGCACCGGGAAAACCACGCTCTCCACCGATCCAAAACGCCGTCTGATTGGCGATGACGAACACGGCTGGGACGATGACGGGGTGTTTAACTTCGAAGGCGGTTGCTACGCGAAGACCATTCGCCTGTCTGAAGAGGCCGAGCCGGATATCTTCCACGCGATCCGCCGCGACGCGCTGCTGGAAAACGTCACCGTGCGTGCCGACGGCTCTATCGACTTCGACGATGCGTCAAAAACCGAAAACACCCGCGTCTCTTACCCGATCTACCACATCGACAACATCGTGAAGCCGGTGTCAAAAGCGGGCCATGCCACGAAGGTGATATTCCTGACGGCGGATGCGTTCGGCGTGCTGCCACCAGTTTCCCGCCTGACCGCCAGCCAGACGCAGTACCACTTCCTCTCTGGCTTTACCGCCAAGCTGGCGGGTACCGAGCGTGGCGTCACGGAGCCAACCCCAACCTTCTCCGCCTGCTTCGGTGCAGCCTTCCTGTCGCTTCACCCGACGCAGTACGCTGAGGTGCTGGTGAAACGCATGCAGGCATCCGGCGCGCAGGCCTACCTGGTGAATACCGGCTGGAACGGTACCGGCAAACGTATCTCCATCAAAGATACCCGCGCCATTATCGACGCCATTCTGGATGGTTCTCTGGATAACGCTGAAACCTTCACGCTGCCGATGTTCGATCTGGCCATTCCGACGGAACTGCCGGGTGTGGACACGCGTATCCTCGACCCGCGCAATACCTACGGATCGCCGGAACAGTGGCGCGAGAAGGCGGAATCGCTGGCGAAGCTGTTTATCGAGAACTTCGAGAAGTACATCGATACCCCGGCGGGTGCTGCGCTAGTGAGTGCGGGTCCGAAGCTGTAGGTAAAAGCAAAAAGGCAACGAAAGTTGCCTTTTTTAATGTTTTCTCCCTCTCCCCGTGGGAGAGGGCCGGGGTGAGGGCATCAGACCGCACTATCCCTCTTTCACCTGCCCCCGCGTCACCATAACCGGCAACCAGGCGCGAATGCTCAACCCGCCTCGCTCGCTGGTGCCGATCTCCAGCAATCCGTTATGGTTATCCACAATACGCTGCACAATCGCCAGGCCTAAGCCCGTACCGCTGGTGCTGCGCGCGCTATCGCCGCGCACAAATGGCTGGAACAGATGCTTACGCTGCTCGGGCTTAATGCCCGGGCCGTCGTCTTCCACCTGGAACCAGGCGCGGTTGAGTTCAGACCCGCTGCTAACCTTAATCCAGCCGTTACCGTAGCGCGCCGCGTTAACCACCATATTGGCCACCGCACGCTTAATGGAAAGCGGGTGCATACGAACCTGAATTTCACCGTCCTGAAGGTCAGTATCAATTTCACGCTCATAACCACTTTCTGCGGCCACCACTTCGCCCAGCACCGCGTTCAGATCGGCCATTTCCATCGGCATCTCCTGACCGGTGCGCAGGTAGTCGATGAACTGCTCGATGATGGCGTTACACTCTTCGATGTCCTTGTTAATAGACTCGGCGAGATAACCGTCCTCTTCACCCATCATCTCCGTCGCCAGACGAATACGCGTTAGCGGGGTGCGCAGGTCATGACTGACGCCGGCCATCAGCAGCGTACGGTCATCCGCCAGCTGCTTAACGCCTGCCGCCATGTGGTTAAACGCGCGCGTTACTGAGCGCACTTCAGAGGCACCATATTCGCGCAGTGGAGGAGGAATAATGCCTTTACCGACCTGCAGCGCAGCGTGCTCCAGGTCGACCAGCGGTCGGTTCTGGATACGGATAAACAGCCACGCGCCGCCTATCGCCAGCAGCATAATGGCAAGGGTATAGCGGAACAGCGGCGAGAAATCGCCCTGATGGATTTCAGTCAGCGGAACGCGTACCCAGATGTTGGGTGACAGCCAGGTTTTCAGCCAGACGACGGGCGAGCTTTTGTTGACCTCAACGCGCACTTCCGTCGGGCCACCCAGCTGCTGCGCCATCTGCTGGCTGAGGAATTCATAGTGCTGCGCCCAGCGCAGGCCAGCATCTTCCGCCGCTTCATTGGAGTAAAGCGAAATACCCAGTTCACGGTAGATTTCACGGCGAAATGCCGGGGGAACAACCAGCTGCGTGCCGTCCTCCAGCTGCAGCTTATCGGTCATCAGCATACGCACTTCGTAGGCCAGGACCTTATTAAACTGCTGGAGGCTCGGCAGAATCGCAAAGTTCAACACCACCAGGTAGGTCGTCACCAGGCTGACGAACAGCAGGGTGACGATCAGTAAGAGGGTGCGGGCAAACGAGCTTCGCGGCGAGAAGCGCATTCGCCTCATGCTTTAGAGCCGTCCGGAACGAACACGTAGCCCAGACCCCATACGGTCTGAATATAACGAGGATGCGCCGGATCTTCTTCCACCATGCGGCGCAGGCGGGAGATCTGCACGTCGATGGAGCGTTCCATTGCGGAGTATTCGCGACCGCGCGCCAGGTTCATCAGCTTGTCGCGGGAAAGCGGCTCGCGCGGGTGGCTGACCAGCGCTTTCAGTACGGCAAACTCGCCGCTGGTGAGCGGCATTGGCTCATCTTCACGGAACATCTCGCGCGTGCCGAGGTTCAGCTTGAACTTGCCGAAGGCAATCACCGCCTCTTCCTGGGACGGCGCGCCCGGCAGTTCATTCGCCTGACGGCGCAGCACGGCACGAATACGCGCCAGCAGCTCGCGCGGGTTAAACGGTTTTGGAATGTAGTCATCAGCGCCGATTTCGAGGCCCACGATACGGTCAACTTCTTCGCCCTTCGCCGTCACCATAATGATCGGCATCGGGTTGCTCTGGCTGCGCAGACGGCGGCAGATAGAAAGCCCGTCTTCACCCGGCAGCATCAGGTCGAGAACCATCAGATGGAAAGATTCGCGGGTCAGCAGACGGTCCATCTGCTCAGCGTTCGCGACGCTACGAACCTGGAAGCCCTGCTCGGTCAGATAACGCTCAAGCAGCGCGCGCAGGCGCATGTCGTCATCCACGACCAGAATTTTGTAGTTTTCTTGCATTGTGTGTACTCCCAAAGGTTCGGATAGTCTTTGTAACAGCGTATTCTAAAAAAGTGCACGTATTCGACCAGTTAATTCTGGTATAAATTCTAGTCGAAATTGTTACAAAGCATATTTAACAGCAGCTTATCTGTTCATTTCATCACATAAATCATTATTAATCCTGTCTGTTACACTGTGTGGTACGTATTGTGCGCAAAACAGAGAACCGGCAGCAAAGGCAGCACCATGAAAACGCCCCTGATCACCCGCGAAGGGTACGAAAAGCTCAAAAAAGAGATGGATTACCTGTGGCGCGAAGAGCGTCCTGAAGTAACCAAAAAGGTGACCTGGGCGGCAAGCCTGGGCGATCGCAGCGAAAATGCTGATTATCAGTACAACAAGAAGCGGCTGCGCGAAATTGACCGCCGGGTACGCTATCTGACGAAGTGTCTTGAGAATCTAAAAATCGTCGATTACTCCCCGCAGCAGGAGGGCAAAGTGTTCTTCGGCGCGTGGGTGGAGATTGAAAACGACGATGGTGACACCCTGCGTTTTCGCATTGTCGGCTACGATGAAATTTTTGGTCGTAAAGATTACATTTCTATCGACTCCCCGATGGCCCGCGCGCTGCTGAAAAAGGAAGTGGGCGATTTAGCCGTCGTGCAGACCCCAGCCGGTGAAGCCAGCTGGTACGTCAATGAGATCGTCTACGTAAAATAGTCCGAGAGCGCCCTCCCCGGCTGGCATTTTGCCGTGTCAGCCCGTATAACTATCCCCTGATTTTTGACCCACAAGATGATAAAGCCATGATGAAAGATTCGCTCTGCCGCATTATTGCGGGTGAACTTCAGGCCAGAGCCGAACAGGTAGAAGCTGCCGTTCGCCTGCTTGATGAAGGGAACACCGTGCCGTTTATTGCACGTTATCGTAAGGAAGTCACAGGCGGTCTGGATGACACGCAGCTGCGTAACCTGGAGACCCGCCTGGGCTATCTGCGCGAGCTGGAAGAACGTCGTCAGGCGATCCTCAAATCCATCGGCGAACAGGGCAAGCTGACCAGCGAGCTGGAAAGCGCCATTAACGGCACCCTGAGCAAAACCGAACTCGAAGATCTCTATCTGCCGTACAAACCGAAGCGCCGTACCCGCGGGCAGATTGCGATTGAGGCGGGCCTTGAGCCGCTGGCAGAGCTGCTGTGGAATGAGCCATCTCACGACCCGGAAACCGAAGCGGCAAAATTCGTCGACGCCGACAAAGGTGTCGCTGACACCAAGGCCGCTCTGGACGGCGCGCGCTACATCCTGATGGAGCGCTTCGCGGAAGACGCCGCCCTGCTGGCCAAAGTGCGTGATTACCTGTGGAAGAACGCCCACATCGTCTCTACCGTCGTCGCGGGCAAAGAGGAAGAAGGCGCGAAGTTCCGCGACTACTTCGATCACCACGAACCGATTTCGACCACCCCGTCTCACCGCGCGCTGGCGATGTTCCGCGGCCGCAACGAAGGCGTGCTCCAGCTCTCCCTGAACGCCGACCCGCAGTTTGACGAGCCGCCGAAAGAGAGCCACTGCGAGCAGATTATCATCGACCATCTCGGCCTGCGCCTGAACAACGCCCCGGCGGACAGCTGGCGCAAAGGCGTGGTGAGCTGGACCTGGCGCATCAAGGTGCTGATGCACCTGGAAACCGAGCTGATGGGCACCGTGCGCGAACGCGCGGAAGACGAAGCGATCAACGTCTTCGCCCGTAACCTGCATGACCTGCTGATGGCCGCTCCTGCGGGCCTGCGCGCCACCATGGGGCTCGATCCGGGTCTGCGTACCGGTGTAAAAGTCGCCGTTGTTGACGGCACCGGCAAGCTGGTCGCTACCGACACCATCTATCCGCACACCGGCCAGGCAGCGAAAGCGGCCGTCGTGGTGGCGGCGCTGTGCGAAAAATACAACGTCGAGCTGGTCGCTATCGGCAACGGCACCGCATCACGCGAAACCGAGCGTTTCTACCTCGACGTGCAAAAGCAGTTCCCGAAAGTGACGGCACAGAAAGTGATCGTCAGCGAAGCGGGCGCATCGGTCTATTCCGCCTCTGAGCTGGCGGCGCAGGAATTCCCTGACCTGGACGTTTCCCTGCGCGGCGCGGTCTCCATCGCCCGTCGTCTGCAGGATCCGCTGGCGGAGCTGGTGAAGATCGATCCGAAATCCATCGGCGTGGGCCAGTATCAGCACGACGTGAGCCAGACGCAGCTGGCGCGCAAGCTGGACGCGGTCGTGGAAGACTGCGTAAACGCCGTCGGCGTGGACCTGAACACCGCCTCCGTTCCCCTGCTGACCCGCGTGGCGGGCTTAACCCGCATGATGGCGCAGAACATCGTCGCCTGGCGCGATGAGAACGGCCAGTTCCAGAACCGTCAGCAGCTGCTGAAAGTGAGCCGTCTGGGGCCGAAAGCGTTTGAGCAGTGCGCGGGCTTCCTGCGCATCAACCACGGCGATAACCCGCTGGATGCCTCTACCGTTCACCCGGAAGCGTATCCTGTTGTTGAGCGCATCCTGGCCGCCACCCAGCAGGCGCTGAAGGATCTCATGGGCGACAGCAGCGCTCTGCGTAACCTGAAAGCCGTTGATTTCACCGACGACAAATTTGGTGTACCAACCGTTACCGACATTATCAAAGAGCTGGAAAAACCGGGCCGCGATCCGCGTCCTGAGTTCAAAACGGCGACCTTTGCTGACGGCATCGAGACCATGAACGATCTCCTGCCGGGCATGGTGCTGGAAGGCGCGGTGACCAACGTCACCAACTTCGGCGCGTTTGTGGATATCGGCGTGCACCAGGACGGTCTGGTGCATATCTCTTCCCTTGCCGACAAGTTCGTTGAAGACCCGCACACCGTGGTCAAAGCGGGCGACATCGTGAAGGTGAAAGTGCTGGAGGTGGATCTGCAGCGCAAGCGTATCGCCCTGACCATGCGTCTGGATGAGCAGCCGGGCGACACCAGCGCGCGCCGTGGCGGCAACGGCGGAGGCCGCGAGCAGCAGCGTCCGGCCACGAAAGCCACAAAACCGCGCGGGCGTGACGCGCAACCTGCGGGCAACAGCGCGATGATGGACGCGCTGGCGGCGGCGATGGGTAAGAAACGCTAAGGTACCCCCCCTCACCCTCTCCCCAAAGGGGAGAGGGTGAGGGGAATAAAATCATCTCGAAATATATGAAACCGATTGCACACCCATATTTAAACCGCTATTTATCACTCCATTAACAAATACGCTTTTTATTCCTTCCCGGGTAATTCTGCAAATATTGAGCAAGGTCAATCAGACCGCAAATTAATACGATTAACAACATCCCGTCACATTTTTATTATTGCTGATAAAAACTATTCTCATTATCATCGCAGTGTAGATTATTTAACCTCTCGTGGAATCAGGCATTATGCAATTCACTCCAGACAGTGCATGGAAAATTACCGGTTTTACCCGCGAAATTAGCCCGGCCTATCGGCAGAAGCTGCTGTCACTTGGCATGCTGCCCGGCTCATCATTCCAGGTCGTGCGTGTGGCGCCATTGGGCGATCCTGTTCATATCGAAACCCGGCGCGTAAATCTGGTTCTGCGCAAAAAAGACCTCGCATTAATTGAAGTTGAATCTTTATCCCGTTAACAAGCCAGCGGTTTCGGTGGGTCTAATACAATGAAAAAATTAACTATTGGCTTAATTGGCAATCCTAATTCCGGCAAGACAACCTTATTTAATCAGTTAACCGGCGCGCGCCAGCGCGTGGGAAATTGGGCAGGCGTAACGGTTGAACGTAAAGAAGGCCAGTTCACGACAACGGACAATCAGGTCACCCTGGTTGACCTTCCCGGCACCTACTCCTTAACCACGATTTCATCCCAGACTTCGCTCGATGAGCAAATTGCCTGCCACTACATTCTTGGCGGCGACGCGGATCTGCTGATCAACGTGGTCGACGCTTCGAACCTCGAGCGAAACCTTTACCTGACGCTACAGCTGCTGGAGCTGGGGATCCCCTGCATCGTGGCGCTCAACATGCTCGACATTGCGGAAAAACAAAAGCTGCGCATCGACGTCGATGCGCTCTCCGCGCGCCTGGGCTGTCCGGTGGTTCCGCTGGTCTCGACCCGCGCTCGCGGTATCGACGCCCTGAAGCTGGCGATTGACCGCCACGCGGGAAACCGCGACGTTGAGCTGGTGCACTACGCCCAGCCGCTGCTGCGCGAAGCCGAACTGCTGGCGCAGGAGATGGACAGCAGCATGCCTGCAAAACAGCGCCTGTGGCTCGGCCTGCAGATGCTGGAAGGGGATATCTACAGCCGCGCCTATGCCGGACACGCGGCGGATAAGCTGGACGTGGCCCTCGCCCGTCTCAGCGACGAGCTGGACGACCCGGCGCTGCACATCGCCGATGCGCGTTATCAGGCCATTGCGTCAATTTGCGACGTGGTCAGCAACGCCCTTACCGCAGAGCCCAGCCGCTTCACGGCGGCGGTGGATAAGATTGTGCTCAACCGCTTCCTCGGCTTACCCATCTTCCTGCTGGTGATGTACGTGATGTTCCTGCTCGCGATTAACATCGGTGGCGCGCTGCAGCCGATTTTTGACGCCGGTTCTGTCGCGGTCTTCGTACACGGTATTCAGTGGGTAGGTTACACCCTGCACTTCCCGGAATGGCTGACAATCTTCCTTGCCCAGGGGATTGGCGGCGGTATCAACACCGTTCTGCCGCTGGTACCGCAGATCGGCATGATGTATCTGTTCCTCTCGTTCCTCGAAGATTCCGGCTACATGGCGCGCGCCGCCTTCGTGATGGACCGCCTGATGCAGGCGCTGGGCCTGCCGGGCAAGTCCTTCGTCCCGCTGATCGTCGGCTTCGGCTGTAACGTGCCGTCGGTAATGGGCGCGCGCACCCTGGATGCACCGCGTGAACGCCTGATGACCATTATGATGGCGCCGTTTATGTCCTGCGGTGCCCGACTGGCGATCTTTGCGGTCTTCGCGGCAGCCTTTTTTGGCCAGCAGGGCGCGCTGGCGGTCTTCTCGCTGTACGTGCTGGGCATCGTGATGGCGATCCTGACCGGCTTAATGCTCAAGCACACCATCATGCGCGGTGAAGCGTCACCGTTTGTAATGGAGCTTCCGGTCTATCACGTCCCGCATCTGAAAAGCCTGGCGATCCAGACCTGGCAGCGCCTGAAAGGCTTTGTGCTGCGCGCCGGTAAGGTGATTGTTATTGTCAGTATTTTCCTGAGCGCGCTGAACAGCTTCACCCTCACCGGTCAGGCAGCAGATAACATCAACGACTCTGCCCTCGCCTCCGTCAGCCGCGTCATCACGCCGGTCTTCAAACCGATTGGCGTGCAGGAGGATAACTGGCAGGCGACCGTGGGCCTGTTCACCGGTGCGATGGCGAAAGAGGTGGTCGTCGGGACCCTGAACACGCTCTACACCGCAGAGAACATTCAGGAGCAGGAATTTAACCCGGCGGAGTTTCACCTCGGTGACGAACTGCTGGGGGCCGTAGAGGAGACCTGGCAGAGCCTGAAAGACACCTTCAGCCTGAGCGTGCTGGCTAACCCGATTGAGGCCAGCAAAGGCGATGGCGAAATGGCGACCGGTGCCATGGGCGTGATGGGCGAGAAGTTTGGCAGCGCGTCAGCGGCCTACAGCTATCTCATCTTCGTTCTGCTCTATATTCCGTGCATCTCGGTGATGGGGGCGATTGCCCGTGAGTCCAGCCGCGGCTGGATGGGCTTCTCCATTCTGTGGGGGCTGAATATCGCCTACTCGCTGGCGACGCTGTTTTACCAGACCGTTAACTTCAGCCAGCACCCGCGCTACAGCCTGGTCTGCATCCTGGCGGTCATCCTGTTTAACGTGATTGTGATTGGCCTGCTGCGCCGGGCGCGAAGCCGCGTTGATATCAACCTGCTGGCGACGCGTAAAACCCCGGCCACCTGCTGCAACAGCCCGGCTGGCGACTGTCACTAAGGGAAAAAACAGATGGCATCGTTGATTCAGGTTCGTAACTTACTGGCATTGCAGGGACGCATGGAGGCAAAACAGCTCAGCCTTAGCCTGCATACCCCGCAGCCGATGATCGATGCCATGCTGGAGCGCCTGGAAGCCATGGGTAAAGCCGTGCGGATTCAGGAAGAAGCAGAGGGTTGCCTCTCCGGCAGTTGTAAAAGCTGTCCGGAAGGAAAGGCCTGTCTCAGGGAGTGGTGGGCACTGCGCTAATAAAGCCGGGCATTGGTGCCCGGCTTTATCGTATTACTTATAGACGTCCGCAGTAGCGCGTACGTTTTTGGTATATTTCTCAGCGCTGGTAATCACGTAGTAAGTGCCGCCAAGCTCATCCGCTTTCTTAGACAGCTCACGTTTCGCGTCCATCGGCGCAGTGGTGTCAGACGTAGAAATCTCACCAATTTTCGTCAGATTCATCCCGGCAACCTTATCTTTTTCCAGCTCTTTTGCCGCAAAGGCGCCAAATGACAATGACCCAATAACCAGAGAAGTGACAATACCCGTAACAAGTTTCATAGCCTGACTCTCCATAGGATTGTTGTTTTGATTATCGTAGGCAGAACAACCGCAACGACATCTGGAGTATGGTTGCGGTGTGTAACTTTTTCCAGGCAGGATAGAAAATAATCAGTCTAAACGTTGACTTAACACAACCAACGCTGAACAAAATTCCGTCGGATGAGAGATAAACGGCGCATGCGCGGCTTTTGCTATGACCTGTGATTCGCTTTCCGGCCAGAGGGAATCCAGAAGTGGGACCACTTTGCGCGGCACCAGCCCGTCGAGATAGCCATAGATGCGCAGGTGCGGCATGCTCAGCCCGGCCAGCGGCTCGCGCAGATCGGCCGTTTTCAGGATCTCAAGACCGCCGTTAAGCACCTCGACGTCCGGCATCGGCAGGGAGAGCACCACCTGCTTTAACGCTCTGGCATCCTGACGCGCGGTTTCGGTGCCCATCGTCTGCAAGGCGAGGAATCGCTCGACGGTCCGCTGGAAATCGTCGCTCAGCTGCTGCTGGAAGCCCGCCAGAACGTCAGGTTTGATGCCGGGCCACGCCTCTTGCGCGCTAAAGCATGGCGACGAGGCCACGGTGACCAGCGCCCTAACGCGCTCGGGCCAGGAGAGCGCAATCTGGCTTGCCACCAGCCCGCCCAGACTCCAGCCCAGCCAGATGGCATTTTGCGGCGCGGCGTCTACAACGTGCTGCGCCATTTGATCAAGCGACATCGCGCCAAAGCCACGGCTGCGACCATAGCCCGGCAGATCAACCAGATGTAACGTAAATTGCGAGGCAAGTTCCTCGCTTATGCAATGCCACACTTCCGCATTCAGGCCCCATCCGTGCAGCAGCACAAGATGGCAATTTCCTGTCCCTACGGTCTGCCACCACAGCGTCTTCATCAGTTACTGTTCTCTTTTTTCACATGGAGGTTGCACATGCTAACAGTGCCTGGCTTGTGCTGGCTATGCAAAATGCCGCTTGCCCTCAGCGTGTGGGGCGTCTGTTCCGTCTGCACGCGTTCGCTGGAAAGGCGTATCACAACCTGCCCGCAATGTGGTTTACCGGCGGCGAACCGCGATTTGCCCTGCGGCCGCTGCCTGAAAAAATCCCCGCCGTGGAGCGCGCTGGTGACCGTGGATGATTATGTTCCGCCGCTGAGCGGGCTTATTCACGCCCTGAAGTTTTCCGGCCAGAGTTCGCTGGCGCAGCCCCTTGCCCGCCTGCTTTTACTGGCCGTTTTACAGGCGCGACGAACCCGCGCTTTGCCGAAAATCGACATGGTGATGAATGTCCCCTTATACCGACGCCGGCACTGGCGGCGCGGCTATAATCAAAGCGACCTGCTCTGCCGACCGCTCGCCCGGTGGCTGGGTTGTCGCTACGATGCCAGCGCGATTACCCGCGTTCATGCCACCGCCATCCAGCATCAGCTCAACGCCAGGCTTCGCAAAAGGAACCTGAAAAACGCCTTTCGCCTTGAATTGCCGGTCCACGGCCTCCATATCGCCATCGTGGATGACGTCGTCACCACAGGCAGTACCGTTGCTGAACTTTCCCGACTGCTTTTGCAAAGCGGCGCCGCGTCGGTTCAGGTATGGTGTCTGTGCCGTACCTTGTAGCCCTTCTTCAATGGGCGTATGATTATACCCAGGTAATTTAGTCAACTATTAGGCCAAAGCTATGATCCGTATTTCCGATTCTGCACAAGCGCACTTTGCCAAACTGCTGGCAAATCAGGAAGAAGGGACGCAGATCCGCGTGTTTGTGATCAATCCAGGCACTCCGAATGCAGAATGTGGTGTCTCTTATTGTCCTCCGGACGCTGTGGAAGCAACTGACACTGCCCTTAAATTTGAACAGCTCACCGCTTACGTCGATGAACTGAGCGCGCCGTATCTTGAAGATGCGGAAATCGACTTTGTCACCGACCAGCTGGGTTCTCAGCTGACCCTGAAAGCGCCAAACGCCAAAATGCGTAAAGTCTCTGACGATGCGCCGCTGATGGAGCGCGTTGAGTATCTGCTGCAGTCCCAGATCAACCCACAACTGGCCGGCCACGGTGGTCGCGTTTCCCTGATGGAAATCACGGAAGACGGCCTGGCGATCCTGCAGTTCGGCGGCGGCTGTAACGGTTGCTCCATGGTCGACGTGACCCTGAAAGAAGGGATCGAGAAGCAGCTGCTGAACGAATTCCCGGAACTGAAAGGCGTGCGCGACCTGACAGAGCACCAGCGCGGCGAGCACTCTTACTACTAATTCAGTACCCATCTGTATTGCCCGGTGGCGCTGCGCTTACCGGGCCTGACTCCCTTGCCTTCCCCTCTATATGTTGACCTGCGTCTCATAATTCAAATTTTGCCTCACCGGGTGATTCTCAACCACGACATGTTACCCGTATCATTCTCGTGGGCACTCAACACCCTTATAACAGCCGACTAAACTTAACTGTTTCGCAGGCATCAGTATGAGTGCCGTTAACCACTCTGTTCCCAGTTGGGACAACCGGAATTTGTCGTTGAAACAATGACGTTACCCATAACAATTCAAAGGCCAGGTAAATCATGCCATTAGTCATCGTTGCTATCGGTGTTGTGTTATTACTGCTCTTGATGATCCGCTTCAAAATGAACGGATTTATCGCTCTGGTTCTGGTGGCACTTGCAGTCGGTCTGATGCAGGGGATGCCGCTGGTTAAAGTTATCAGCTCTATCAAAGCCGGTGTCGGCGGCACGCTCGGCAGCCTGGCGCTGATCATGGGCTTCGGCGCCATGCTCGGTAAAATGCTGGCGGACTGCGGGGGCGCGCAGCGTATTGCCACCACCCTGATTGCCAAATTCGGTAAACAGCACATCCAGTGGGCGGTGGTGTTAACCGGTTTTACCGTCGGTTTCGCGCTGTTCTATGAAGTGGGCTTCGTGCTGATGCTGCCGTTGGTGTTCACCATCGCCGCCGCGGCCAACATTCCGCTGCTGTTCGTGGGTGTGCCAATGGCTGCTGCGCTGTCCGTGACCCACGGCTTCCTGCCACCGCACCCGGGTCCAACCGCCATCGCCACCATCTTCCACGCCGATATGGGTAAAACCCTGCTGTTCGGTACGATTCTGGCGATCCCGACCGTAATTCTGGCAGGCCCGGTGTATGCCCGTTTCCTGAAAGGCATTGATAAGCCTATTCCGGAAGGTCTGTACAGCGCCAAAACCTTCACTGAAGAAGAGATGCCAGGCTTTGGCGTCAGCGTCTGGACCTCGCTGGTACCGGTGATCCTGATGGCAATGCGCGCCGTGGCGGAGATGATCCTGCCGAAAGGCCACGCTTTCCTGGCCGTTGCCGAGTTCCTCGGCGACCCGGTGATGGCAACGCTGATTGCGGTATTGATTGCGATGTTCACCTTCGGCCTGAACCGTGGCCGCTCCATGGATCAGATCAACGACACGCTGACCTCGTCCATCAAAATCATTGCCATGATGCTGCTGATTATCGGCGGTGGCGGTGCGTTCAAGCAGGTGCTGGTCGACAGCGGCGTGGACAAATACATCGCTTCCATGATGCATGAAACCAATATCTCTCCAATCCTGATGGCGTGGTCTATTGCTGCCGTGCTGCGTATCGCGCTGGGTTCTGCAACCGTTGCGGCGATTACAGCGGGCGGTATCGTTGCGCCGCTGATTGCTACCACGGGCGTCAGCCCTGAGCTGATGGTTATTGCGGTAGGCTCCGGCAGCGTGATTTTCTCTCACGTGAACGATCCGGGCTTCTGGCTGTTCAAGGAGTACTTCAACCTGACCATCGGTGAAACCATCAAGTCCTGGTCAATGCTGGAAACCATTATTTCGGTCTGCGGCCTGGTAGGGTGTCTGCTGTTGAATATGGCTCTCTGACTCTCCTGCTCGATCGGTTCCCTCTCCCCTTTGGGGAGAGGGCTAGGGTGAGGGGCAAATTACGACTTCTTACCCACCGCCCTTCTGCGCTTATCCAAATCTTTAATCAGCCTGTTCACCCCGTCATCGGCAAACATCGTCTCAAGCGTTGTGGTCAGCTTGCGGCGCCAGTTCTTGTACTGATAGCTGGTGCCCGGAACGTTCACCGGCTCCGCCATATCAATCCAGTCTTCCGGCTGCAGGCCGAGCAAAGCGCTGTTGCTGTCGGCAATATAGCGTTGCAGGCCACGGTTGAGTGTTGGGGTCATTGCCATCAGCGACGCCTTATGTCCGGCACGCTTGGGCAGACAGCCATGCTTGTGCAGCGCGTCCAGCAGCCCCTGCTTCGCCAGCTCGCGGTCCTGATACAGCCCGCGCAGAACCTCTTCATCTGGATAGAGGCCCAGCGTTTTGCCGAGGGTCAGATCGCCGCTTTCCCAGTAGCCTCTGAGCGTAGGAAGATCATGCGTCGTCGCGACTGCCATTGACTGTTCAGGGTACGCTTTCGGCGCGCGGAAGGTTTTCTCATGGTCGTTTTCAAAATAGAGCACTTTGTAGGAATAAACCCCGCTGTCGCGGAGCTTGCTGACAATTTCCACCGGTACGGTACCGAGATCTTCACCGATCACCATGCACTGATGACGTTTACTCTCCAGCGCCAGGATCGACAGCAGATCGTCCACCGGATACTGCACGTACGCCCCGTGATCGGCCGTTTCACCGTACGGGATCCACCACAGGCGCAGCACGGACATCACGTGGTCAATGCGCAGCGCCCCGCAGTTCTGCATGTTCGCGCGCAGCAGGTCGATAAACGGCTCGTAGGCGCGCGCCGCCATCACGTGCGGATCCATCGGCGGCAGGCCCCAGTTCTGACCGAGCGGGCCGAGGATATCCGGCGGCGCGCCGACGGATGCTTTCAGGCAGTAAAGCTCACGGTCACACCAGGTTTCCGCGCCGCCTTCCGCCACGCCCACGGCCAGATCGCGATACAGGCCGATCGGCATCTTATAGCCCTGGCTCACCTGCCAGCAGGCGGCAAACTGGCTGTACGCCAGCCACTGCAGCCACAGGTAGAAGTCCACCTCGTCGGCATGATTTTTACAGAAGGCTTTGACTTCAGGGGTATCCACGGTCTGATACGCTTCCGGCCAGACCGGCCAGCCCCAGCGCATTTCGTCCTCTTTCACCTGATACGCGTGCAGCGCATCAAATGCCGCCTGCCAGTAAAGGCTTTCACCTTCCTGCATCACGAACTGGCGGAAGGCCGCCATCTGCTCGTCGTCGCGCTTCGCAAAGCCTTTCCACGCCAGGCGCAGAGCCGCCATTTTCAGCGCGGTCACGGAGGCATAATCTACCCAGTCCGCATCGCGGGCCTGCTTCAGCAGCTGCTGGGTGGTCTCAAGCTTCCACCACGCCTGTGCCTCTTTGCTGTTTTTGAAATCGTCTAACGCGTTAACGTCGATGTAAATCACGTTTAGCCAGCGTCGGGAAGACGGGCTGTACGGGCTGGCGCTCTCCGGGTTGGCCGGATAGAGAGCGTGGATCGGGTTGAGGCCGATAAACGCGCCGCCGCGCTCACCAACAGATGCCAGCATCTTTTTCAGATCGCCAAAATCGCCGATCCCCCAGTTGCTGTCGGAACGCAGCGTATAGAGCTGCACGCAGGCGCCCCACAGCTTTTTGCCTTCGAGCAGCGCCTGCGGCTCATAGCAGCGTTTTGGCGCGACGATCACCCGGCAGTGAAAACGCTGTTCGTCCTGGGTGAGCGTCAGGCTGTGATAGCCCTCCGGCAGCTTTGCCGGAAGGTTTAACGTTTTGCCGCCGGTGGCGTGGCCTTTATGCTGATGCCCCTCTTCGGTGGTGAGCAGCCAGCTATACTCGCCGCGCCCCTCCACCGCCAGCGGCATCTTTTTGCCTGCGGTAAAGACCTTCACGTTTGGCACCGGAGCAGCCGACGCGTTCGCGTCGGTTTTGTGCATGGCATCCAGCAAACGTCTTTTGGTGTCCGCACCAATAGACTGCGGTTTGCCGTGCGCATTGATGTAACTGAGGCTAATTCCCGCCGCCTGCGCGGCACTGTCCAGACGTTTACTCTCCATCGCGCTTCCTTAGCGTTTTGCCTGCCAGATACGGGCCTGATAATCACGGATTGAGCGGTCAGAGCTGAACATGCCGCAGCGCGCGGTGTTCAGAATGCACGCCCGGGTCCACGCCTCCTGGTCGCGGTACAGCACGTCGACCTGTTTCTGCGCTTCAACGTAGGCCGTGAAGTCCGCCATCACCAGGTACGGGTCGCCGCCGTGTTTGTCCATGCTGTGCAGCATCTGGTCAAACGCGTGCTTGTCGCCATCGCTGTATTTGCCGCTTTCCAGCTCCTTCAGCACCGCATCCAGCACTTTGTCTTTTTTACGCCATTTCACCGGGTCGTAGCCTTTGGCCTTGATGGCTTTCACTTCTTCAACAGTATGGCCGAAGATAAAGATGTTCTCTTCACCGACCTTCTCGGCGATTTCGACGTTCGCACCGTCCAGCGTGCCGACGGTCAGCGCGCCGTTGAGCGCCAGCTTCATGTTGCCGGTACCGGACGCTTCTTTCCCTGCGGTCGAGATCTGCTCGGAGATATCCGCCGCCGGGATCAGCATTTCCGCCGCCGAGACGCAGTAATCCGGCAGGAACACGACCTTCAGCTTGTCGCCCACTTTCGGATCGCTGTTGATCGCCGCCGCCACTTTATTGATGGCGAGGATAATGTTTTTCGCCAGGTAGTAGCCCGGCGCCGCCTTCGCACCGAACAGGAACACGCGCGGCACGCGGTCGGCCTGCGGGTTCTCGCGGATCTCTTTGTACAGCGCCAGAATGTGCAGCAGGTTCAGGTGCTGACGCTTGTACTCGTGCAGGCGTTTGATCTGGATATCGAAAATGGCATTCGGGTTGATCTCAATCCCGGTACGCATTTTCACAAACTCCGCCAGGCGAACCTTGTTCTCCAGCTTGATCGCACGGTACTGCTCGCGGAATTTCGCATCATCGGCGTATTTTTCCAGGTTAATCAGCTGGTCCAGATCGTTGGCCCACTCTTTCTTCAGGGTCTTATCCAGCAGGCCGGCCAGCAGCGGATTGCACTGCTTGATCCAGCGACGCGGCGTAATGCCGTTGGTCACGTTGTGGAATTTGGTCGGCCACAGCTGGTGATATTCCGGGAACAGATCTTTCACCACCAGATCGGAGTGCAGCGCCGCCACGCCGTTAACGGCAAAGCCGCTCACCACGCACATGTTCGCCATACGCACCTGTTTGTCGTGCACCACCGCCAGCTTCGCCCAGACGGCTTTGTCACCCGGCCAGGTTTTCTCCACCAGCGCTTTAAACTGGTCGTTAATCTTGTTGATGATCTGCATGTGGCGCGGCAGCAGCGCTTTCACCAGTTTCTCATCCCAGCACTCGAGCGCTTCCGGCATCAGGGTGTGGTTGGTATAGGCGAAGGTGCGGCTGGTGATGGCCCAGGCGTCGTCCCAGCTCAGCTGATGCTCGTCAATCAGCACGCGCAGCAGTTCCGGGATGGCAATAGTCGGGTGGGTATCGTTAAGCTGAATGACTTCGAAGTCCGGCAGCTGCGCCAGCTTGCGGCCCGCCAGGTGATGGCGACGCAGAATATCCGCCACGGAGCAGGCGCACTGGAAGTACTGCTGCATCAGGCGCAGCTTTTTACCCGCCAGGTGGTTATCGTTCGGATAGAGGACTTTGGTCAGCTTCTCGGCGTCGATGCCCTGCTGCTCGGCGCGCAGGAAATCGCCGTCGTTGAATTTGGTCAGGTTGAACGGATGCGCGTGCTTCGCCTGCCACAGACGCAGCGGCTGCGCCACGCCGTTACGGTAGCCGAGCACCGGCAGATCCCAGGCTTCACCGGTAATAGTGAACGCCGGTTCCCAGAGCCCCTGCTTCGTCACTTTCCCGCCGATGCCGACCTGCACGTCCAGCTGCGCGTTGTGGCGGAACCACGGGTAGGTATTGCGATGCCAGTCGTCCGGCGCTTCCATCTGGTGGCCGTCGGCAAACGACTGACGGAACAGGCCGTACTGGTAGTTCAGGCCATAGCCAATCGCCGACTGGCCGACCGTTGCCATAGAGTCAAGGAAACAGGCCGCCAGACGCCCCAGTCCGCCGTTGCCCAGCGCCGGGTCGATCTCTTCTTCCAGCAGGTCGGTCAGGTTAATGTCGTGCTCTTTCAGCACATCACCCACCTCCTGATACCAGCCGAGGTTCAGCAGGTTGTTGCCGGTCAGGCGGCCAATCAGGAACTCCATCGAGATATAGTTAACGTGACGCTGGCCTTTGACGGGCTTCGCCACGGGCTGAGCATCCAGCTGCTCTGCGAGCGCCCCGCTCACCGCCTGCCACCACTGGTGAGGCGTCATCTCGTTTGCAGCATGAAGGCCAAAACGCTGCCACTGACGCGTCAGGGCAGCCTGGAATTGAGCTTTGTTGAAGGTAGGCTGTGACATAGGGGATCGGCATCCTTTAGAAAGAAAACACAAGTTGGCGCTAGTGTGCCTGGCTCATTTCACCTCTTCCTCCTCCCGTGGGGGATTAGACAGGGAGGAGTAGCGGGGATGAGCGTAAAAATGTGATCGAGGCCACTCTGAGAGCATAGCCGGAGTGTGCCCGGAAGATAAAAAAGTAACCGGGGAGAATGTCAAAGAAATGAAATGCGGTTTTGGATGAAATTAATCCACGCGGAAATGATTGCTTACGGAGAATAATATTTCAGCAATCGGGTCCTGCCTAAGGAGATTATTAATCTCACTCAACTTTACCCGAAGTTTATTAAATTCGGCGTCATTATACCTTTCTGAAACCAGTTTCAGCCCAGCCTCGTGACATCCATACAAGCCAGCATTGACGCGGCATCAAAGCCTTTTCAAAAAAGTTCCAGTACTGGCCGGAATGTTTTGTGACAGAGTGCAAATTCAGAGCCACAAAAGCCAGACATAACTTGCAATAGTTCTCTTTCTGACCGACCTTATAGCTATTAATTACGAAGCGCAAAAAAAATAAATTCTCTCGTTCCCCACAGTGAAGTGAAACCTATGTTGATTCCGTCAAAATTAAGTCGCCCGGTTCGTCTTGACCATACAGTGGTCCGCGAGCGTCTGCTGGCTAAACTTTCCGGCGCGCATAATTTCCGACTGGCGCTGGTTACGAGCCCTGCAGGTTATGGAAAAACAACGCTCATTTCACAATGGGCCGCAGGTAAGAGCGATCTTGGCTGGTACTCCCTCGACGAGGGCGACAACCAGCAAGAGCGTTTTGCCAGCTATCTGATTGCCGCTATTCAACAGGCAACCAACGGACACTGCGTCGCCAGCGAGGCAATGGTGCAAAAGCGCCAGTACGCCAGTCTGTCCTCCCTTTTCTCTCAGCTGTTTATTGAACTGGCCGAATGGCATCGCCCGCTGTACGTGGTGATTGATGACTATCATCTGATCACGAACCCGGTTATCCATGAGTCGATGCGCTTCTTCCTGCGCCACCAGCCGGAAAACCTGACCCTGGTCGTGCTGTCACGCAACCTGCCGCAGCTCGGTATTGCCAACCTGCGCGTGCGCGATCAGCTTCTGGAAGTGGGCAGCCAGCAGCTGGCCTTTACCCACCAGGAAGCGAAACAGTTCTTTGACTGCCGCCTGACCTCACCCATTGAGGCCTCCGAAAGCAGCCGCCTGTGTGATGATGTCGCAGGCTGGGCCACGGCGCTACAGCTGATTGCCCTTTCTGCCCGGCAAAACAACAGCCCAACGCACCAGTCTGCGCGCCGTCTGGCCGGCATCAACGCCAGCCATCTTTCGGATTACCTGGTGGATGAGGTGCTGAACAGCGTCGATCCCTCCACCCGCAATTTCCTGCTGAAAAGCTCCCTGCTGCGCTCCATGAACGACGCGCTGATTGTGCGCGTAACAGGCTGTGAGAACGGTCAACTGCAGCTGGAAGAGATTGAACGTCAGGGCCTGTTCCTGACGCGCATGGACGACCCCGGCGAGTGGTTCAGCTATCACCCGCTGTTTGGCAGCTTCCTGCGCCAGCGCTGCCAGTGGGAGCTGGCAACGGAATTGCCGGAAATCCACCGCGCCGCCGCCGAAAGCTGGATGGCGCAAGGCTTCCCGAGCGAGGCCATTCACCACGCGCTTGCCGCCGGTGACGCCAGCATGCTGCGCGATATCCTGCTTAACCACGCGTGGGGGCTGTTTAACCACAGCGAACTGACGCTGCTGGAAGAGTCGTTGAAAGCCCTGCCGTGGGAGAGCCTGCTGGAGAACCCGCGCCTGGTGCTGCTCCAGGCCTGGCTGATGCAGAGCCAGCACCGCTACAGCGAAGTGAATACCCTGCTGGCGCGCGCCGAGCAGGAGATGGAAAGCGAAATGGATATCACCCTGCACGGCGAATTTAACGCCCTGCGGGCGCAGGTCGCGATTAACGACGGCGATGCGGATGAAGCGGAACGGCTGGCGATGGTCGCGCTGGATGAACTGCCGCTGGCGAATTTCTACAGCCGGATTGTGGCTACCTCGGTGCACGGCGAAGTGCTGCACTGCAAGGGCGAACTGACGCGCTCCCTTTCGCTGATGCAGCAAACCGAGCAGATGGCGCGCCGCCATGATGTGTGGCACTACGCCCTGTGGAGCCTGATCCAGCAAAGCGAGATTTTATTCGCACAGGGGTTCCTGCAGGCCGCCTGGGAAAATCAGGAAAAAGCGTTCCAGCTGATCCGTGAACAGCACCTGGAACAACTGCCGATGCACGAGTTCCTGTTGCGTATTCGCGCTCAACTGCTGTGGGCATGGTCGCGTCTGGATGAAGCAGAAAGCTGCGCCCGTCAGGGTGTGAACGTGCTCTCTGGCTTCCAGCCTCAGCAGCAATTGCAGTGTCTGGCCCTGCTGGTGCAGTGCTCGCTGGCGCGCGGCGATCTGGATAACGCCCGCAATCACCTTAACCGTCTGGAAAACCTGCTCGGCAACGGTCAGTACCACAGCGACTGGGTATCGAACGCCGACAAGGTTCGGGTGATTTACTGGCAGATGACGGGAGACAAAAAATCCGCCGCCAACTGGCTGCGCCAGACGCCTAAACCAGAATTTGCCAATAACCACTTCCTGCAAAGCCAGTGGCGCAACATCGCCCGCGTGCAGATCCTGCTGGGTGACTTTGAGCCTGCCGAAATTGTGCTGGAAGAGTTAAACGAAAACGCCCGCAGCCTGCGTCTGATGAGCGACCTGAACCGCAACCTGCTGCTGCTCAACCAGCTTTACTGGCAGGCGGGCCGCAAAAATGACGCCCAGCGCGTGCTGCTGGAAGCCTTGCAGCTGGCGAACCGCACCGGGTTTATTAGCCACTTCGTGATTGAAGGTGAAGTGATGGCGCAGCAGCTGCGCCAGCTGATTCAGCTCAACACGCTGCCGGAGCTGGATCAGCATCGCGCCCAGCGAATCCTGCGCGAGATTAATCAGCACCATCGCCACAAGTTTGCGCATTTCGACGAGAACTTTGTTGAACGCCTGCTGAACCACCCGGAAGTACCGGAGCTTATTCGCACCAGCCCGCTCACCCAGCGCGAATGGCAGGTGCTGGGGCTGATTTATTCAGGCTATAGCAACGAGCAGATTGCCGGTGAGCTGGCGGTGGCGGCAACCACCATCAAAACGCACATTCGCAATCTGTATCAGAAGCTGGGCGTGGCGCACCGTCAGGACGCGGTACAGCATGCGCAGCAGCTGTTGAAGATGATGGGGTACGGAGTTTAGTTTTGTGCGGCCTGATGCCATCACCCCGGCCCTCTCCCACAGGGAGAGGGAGAACGGCTTTTCAACACAACTCTAACTGCAAATTATTATCCTTAATCACCTGCATCACGCCCGCCGGCGGCATCACGTCGGTGTAGACCGCATTCACCATGCTGATGCTGCCCATGTTCACCATCGCGTTACGACCAAACTTCGAATGATCCACTACCAGCATCACGTGGCGCGAGTTCTCAATAATCGCGCGCTTTGTGCGCACCTCGTGGTAATCAAACTCCAGCAGCGAGCCGTCGGTGTCGATGCCGCTGATCCCCAGGATGCCGAAGTCGAGGCGGAACTGAGAGATAAAGTCGAGCGTCGCTTCGCCGATAATCCCGCCGTCGCGGCTGCGCAGTTCGCCACCCGCGAGGATGATGCGGAAATCATCTTTCTGCATCAACGTGTTGGCGACGTTCAGGTTGTTGGTCACCACGCGCAGGTTTTCGTGATCCAGCAGCGCATGAGCAACCGCTTCCGGCGTGGTGCCGATGTCAATAAACAGCGTCGCACCGTTCGGGATTTGGCTCGCCACTTTACGCGCAATGCGCTCTTTTTCTGCCGTCTGCGTGGCTTTACGGTCGTGCCAGGAGGTGTTGACCGAGCTGGACGGCAGCGCCGCGCCGCCGTGGTGGCGCAAAATACGGTTCTGATCGGCCAGATCGTTCAGGTCACGACGGATGGTTTGCGGGCTGACGGCAAACTGCTCGACCAACTCTTCGGTGCTGACGTATCCCTGTTTTTTGACCAGTTCGATAATGGCGTCATGACGTTGTGTTTGTTTCATCAATTATCCCTGAGAATTATGTTCGTTTTCGCGCATGGAGCGTGTCGGCAAGCGCCATTGCAAGACCGACGGCGAGGCCGGTGACGTGCGCACCATTGGCGATAGACATACCAAACAGATCAAACCATCCGGCAATTAGCCATATTAACGCAAAGGCTATTAATCCGCGTTGTAAATAGATGCCGCTTTCCGGGTCGCGCTCCCCGCGAAGCCAGACGTAGCCCATCAAAGCGTAGACGACACCCGACAGCCCGCCGAACCACGGGCCGCTGAATTTATGCTGTACATAGCCGCTCAGCAGGGCGCTGATTACGGTGATGACAATCAGCTTGCCGCTGCCGAGCCGCTTCTCAACGATACCGCCGAGATACCACCACCACAGCAGGTTAAAGAGGATATGCATCACCGAGAAATGCATCAGCGCGTGGGTAAAGTAGCGCCAGACGTCAAAATCCAGCGACGGATCATACGGCCACGCCAGCGCGATCATCACGCTCTGGTCGCCCACCACGTTCATAATAATGAAGACGATAATGCAGGCTGCCATCAGCAGCAGCGTAAACGGGCCCGCGCGCTCGCGTATCGTGGCAAGGAAGGGAAAGCGGCTGTAATGCAGTCCGCTGCCGGTCTGTCCGGATTGCCAGCTGGCCGCCAGATAGCGCGGGTCGCCAGGGTTTTCAAGGAAACGCGCCAGCTCCTCGTTGACCCGCGCAGCCTGGCTCTCGTCGGCCAGCCAGACGTCGGTCTGAGTATGTTGCTGAATGGTCAGAATAACGCCCTGCGTCGCCATATAGTCGACAAACGCCTGGGCGACGCGCGGGTTGGTAAAAGAGGTGATCATCAACATGGGCAGCGGTCGCTTATTTCCACACAAAAGGGGACAGTATAGCGGGATTAGCGCTCAAACGCGTATTCCACTTCTGCCGGGAAATGACGATGCCAGGCATCAAAGCCGCCGTCGACGCTGTATACCGCGTCATAGCCTTGCTGAATCAGATACTGCGCCGCGCCTTTGCTGCTGTTACCGTGGTAGCACATGACCATAACGGGCGTTTCGAAGTCGTTATCGCGCATAAACGCGCCCAGCGTGTCGTTGGTCAGATGAAACGCGCCCGGCGTGTGGCCCATGGCAAAACTCTGCGGGTCGCGGATGTCCACCAGCACCGCTTTTCCCTGGTGCATCTTCTGGTGGGCTTCTTCTACGTTAATACATTCAAACTGATCCATGGTGTTCTCTTTACAGTGGTCAACGACAAGATTTTACCCCGTAGTGTACGTCCTGGCGGCGGGTAAACGCCATTATGTTATCCATATCACTCTAAATTGTTTTTTTGATGTTACCAAAAGCGCGTTCCTTTGCTATTATGAGCGATATCGAACATTTTTGAGCTTTAACGAAAGTGCATGAGGGTGTTATGGAAACCAAAGATCTGATTGTGATAGGCGGTGGCATCAACGGTGCCGGTATTGCGGTTGATGCCGCAGGACGCGGTTTATCCGTGCTGATGCTGGAAGCTAACGATCTCGCCTGCGCGACGTCGTCCGCCAGCTCCAAGCTGATCCACGGTGGCCTGCGCTACCTGGAACACTACGAATTCCGCCTGGTCAGCGAAGCGCTGGCCGAACGCGAAGTGCTGCTGAAAATGGCCCCGCATCTGGCGATCCCGATGCGCTTCCGCCTGCCGCACCGCCCGCACCTGCGTCCGGCGTGGATGATCCGCATCGGCCTGTTTATGTACGATCATCTGGGCAAACGCACCAGCCTGCCGGGTTCGAACGGTTTGCGTTTTGGCTCAGAATCGGTCCTTAAGCCGGAAATCGTGCGCGGTTTCGAATATTCAGACTGCTGGGTTGACGATGCGCGTCTGGTGCTGGCGAATGCGCAGATGGTCGAGAAGAAAGGCGGCGAGGTGAAAACCCGGACCCGCGCGACCGCCGCCCGTCGTGAAAACGGCCTGTGGATTGTGGAAGCAGAAGACGTGGATACCGGCGAGAAGTTCAGCTGGAAAGCACGCGGCCTGGTGAACGCCACCGGCCCGTGGGTGAAGCAGTTCTTCGACGACGGCATGCACCTGCCTTCGCCGTACGGCATCCGCCTGATCAAAGGCAGCCACATTGTGGTGCCGCGCGTGCATACCCAGAAGCAGGCCTACATTCTGCAGAACGAAGACAAACGCATCGTGTTTGTGATCCCGTGGATGGACGAATTCTCCATCATCGGGACCACCGACGTGGAGTACAAAGGCGATCCGAAAAACGTTGAGATCGACGAGAGCGAAGTGAACTACCTGTTGAAAGTGTATAACGCACACTTTAAGAAACAGCTGTCGCGCGACGACGTGGTCTGGACCTACTCCGGCGTGCGTCCGCTGTGTGATGACGAATCCGACTCACCGCAGGCCATCACCCGCGACTATACGCTCGATATTCACGACGTTGACGGTCAGGCACCGCTGCTGTCGGTGTTTGGCGGCAAGCTGACTACCTACCGCAAGCTGGCCGAGCACGCGCTGGAAAAACTGGCGCCGTACTACAAAGGTATTGGCCCGGCGTGGACCAAAGAGGCAGTGCTGCCCGGCGGAGATATTGGCGGAAACCGCGACGATTACGCCGCGAAGCTGCGCCGTCGCTTCCCGTTCATTACCGAAGGGATGGCGCGCCACTACGCCCGCACCTACGGCAGCAATACCGAGCTGTTCCTGGGCGACGCGAAATCGCTTGCCGATCTGGGTGAACATTTCGGCCACGAGCTGTACGAGGCCGAGCTGCGCTACCTGGTTGAGCACGAGTGGGTTCGCCGCCTTGAAGATGCCATCTGGCGTCGTACCAAAGAAGGGATGTGGCTTAACGCCGAGCAGCAGTCTCGCGTGGCGCAGTGGCTGCAGCAGCATGCGGGGAAGCGTGAGCTGTCGCTGGCGTCGTGATGTAAAAAGCCCGGTGGCGCCACCGGGCTTTGTTTTTACAACCGCACCGGATCAATATGCCAGATGTTCTCGGCATACTCCTTGATGGTCCTGTCAGACGAGAAATACCCCATGTTGGCGATGTTGTGCATCGCCGCGCTGGTCCACTTCTCCTGCTGACGGTACAGCTCGTCAACTTTATCCTGGCAGTCCACGTAGCTGCGATAATCCGCCAGCACCTGATAGTGGTCGCCAAAGTTAATCAGCGAATCCACCAGATCGCGATAGCGGCCCGGCTCGTCGGGGCTGAACACACCGGTCGCAATCTGCGTCAGGACCTGACGTAGCTCTTCATCCCCTTCATAGAACTCACGCGGGGAGTAGCCTTTCCTGCGCAGCGCCTCCACTTCTTCGGTGGTATTGCCGAAGATAAAGATATTCTCTTCCCCTACGTGCTCCAGCATCTCGACGTTCGCCCCGTCCAGGGTGCCGATGGTCAGCGCGCCGTTGAGGGCAAACTTCATGTTGCTGGTGCCGGACGCTTCCGTCCCCGCCGTGGAGATCTGCTCGGAGAGATCTGCCGCCGGGATGATCAGCTGCGCCAGGCTGACGCTGTAGTTCGGGATGAATACCACCTTCAGCTTGTCGCCAATCTCCGGATCCTGGTTCACCACCTTCGCCACGTCGTTGATCAGGTGAATAATGTGCTTCGCCATGTAGTAGGCGGAAGCCGCCTTACCGGCGAAGATCTTCACGCGCGGCACCCACTCTGCGGTTGGATCGGCCTTAATGCGGTTGTAGTGGGTGATTACGTGCAGCACGTTCATCAGCTGACGCTTGTACTCGTGGATGCGCTTGATCTGCACGTCAAACAGCGCTTTCGGGTTTGCGACCACGTTGAGGTGCATCGCCAGCCAGACCGCCAGACGTTTCTTGTTCAGCAGCTTGGCTTCCCGCACGGCCTTGTTCACCGTCGGGAAATCAATATGCTGCTTAAGCTCGCTCAGCTGGCTCAAATCGGTGCGCCAGGTGCGGCCGATATTCTCATCCAGCACGTCAGAGAGCGGCTGGTTGGCCAGCGCCAGCCAGCGGCGCGGCGTAACGCCGTTGGTGACGTTGCAGAAGCGCGTCGGGAAGATCTTCGCGAAGTCCGCAAACAGGGACTGCACCATCAGGTTCGAGTGCAGCTCGGACACCCCGTTCACCTTGTGGCTGATCACCACCGCCAGCCAGGCCATGCGCACGCGACGACCGTTGGATTCATCAATGATCGAGGCACGGCTCAGCAGCCCGGTATCGTTCGGATACTGCTCCTGCAGCGTCTTGAGGAAGTAGTCGTTGATCTCGAAGATGATTTGCAGGTGGCGCGGCAGAATTTTGCCGAGCATGTCCACCGGCCAGGTCTCCAGCGCTTCGCTCATCAGGGTGTGGTTGGTGTAGGAGAACACCTGGCACGTCACCTCAAACGCGTCGTCCCAGCTGAACTTGTGCTCGTCGATCAGCAGGCGCATCAGCTCGGGAATGGAGAGCACCGGATGGGTGTCGTTAAGGTGAATCGCGGTTTTCTCCGCCAGGTTGGCGTAGGTTTTGTGCAGCTGATGGTGGCGGCTGAGGATGTCCTGAATCGTCGCGGAGACGAGGAAATACTCCTGACGCAGGCGCAGCTCGCGCCCGGAGTAGGTTGAGTCATCCGGGTACAGCACGCGGGAGACGTTCTCGGAGTGGTTTTTATCTTCCACCGCCGCAAAGTAGTCGCCCTGGTTAAATTTACCGAGGTTGATTTCGCTACTCGCCTGGGCGTTCCACAGGCGCAGCGTATTGGTCGCATCGGTGTCATAGCCGGGGATGATCTGATCATAGGCCACGGCGAGGATCTCTTCGGTTTCCACCCAGCGGGACTTTTTCCCTTCCTGCTGTATGCGTCCGCCAAAGCGCACCTTGTAGCGCGTGTTGTGGCGCTTGAACTCCCACGGGTTGCCGTATTCCAGCCAGTAGTCCGGGGACTCTTTCTGGCGGCCGTCAACGATGTTCTGCTTGAACATGCCGTAGTCGTAGCGAATACCGTAGCCGCGCCCCGGCAGCGCCAGCGTTGCCAGCGAGTCTAGGAAGCAGGCGGCAAGACGCCCGAGACCGCCGTTACCCAGCCCCGGGTCGTTCTCTTCGTCAATCAGCTCTTCTAAATCCAGCCCCATCTCTTCCAGCGCGGTTTTGACGTCGTCGTAGATACCGAGCGACAGCAGCGCGTTGGAGAGGGTGCGGCCAATCAAAAATTCCATCGACAGGTAGTAAACCTGCCGCGTCTCCTGCGAAAGCTGGGCGCGGTTAGAGCGCAGCCAGCGTTCGACCATGCGGTCACGCACCGCAAAAAGGGTGGCGTTCAGCCACTCGTGCTTGTTGGCGATGACCGGATCTTTCCCGATGGTAAACATCAGCTTGTAGGCGATGGAGTGCTTTAACGCCTCAACGCTGAGCGTGGGGGAAGAGTAGCTAAATGGAGCGTTCATATCAGTAACTTCGCCTCGTTACATCAAGCGTTGATAAAGGTCGCGGTACGACTGCGCCGCAACGTGCCAGCTAAAGTCCATGGACATCGCCTGACGCTGAACGTAACGCCACAGGGATGGACGGGACCACAAGACGAACGCACGCCGAATCGCCCGAAGCAGCGACCAGGCATTACTGTCTTCAAAGACAAACCCGCTGGCGATACCGTCCGCCAGGTTTTCCAGAGAGCTATCCGACACCGTATCCGCCAGCCCGCCCGTGCGGCGCACCAGCGGCAGCGTGCCGTATTTCAGGCCGTAGAGCTGCGTCAGGCCGCAGGGTTCGAAACGGCTCGGCACCAGAATCACGTCCGCGCCGCCCATAATGCGGTGCGAGAACGCTTCGTGATAGCCAATCTGCACGCCCACCTGCCCCGGATGTTCCGCGGCGGCGGCGAGGAAACCTTCCTGCAGCACCGGGTCGCCTGCGCCGAGCAGCGCCAGCTGTCCGCCCTGCTCCAGTAAACCGGGCAGCGCCTCCAGCACCAGATCCAGCCCTTTCTGGCTGGTCAGGCGGCTGACCACCGCAAACAGCGGCACCTTGTCGTTGACCTTCAGCCCCATCGCAATTTGCAGCTGGCGTTTGTTTTCGGCTTTATCTTCCACCGAGTCGCGGCCATAGCGCGCGGCCAGCAGGAGATCGGTTTCAGGGCTCCAGATCTGCTCATCCACGCCGTTCAGAATGCCCGACAGGCGGCCTTCACGATGGCGCTGCTGCAGCAGCCCTTCCAGACCGTAGCCAAACTCCGGCTGGGTAATTTCACGCGCGTAGGTGGGGCTCACCGCCGTGATGTGGTCGGCGTAGTACAGCCCGGCCTTCAGGAACGAAATTTGCCCGTTGAACTCCAGCCCGTGCATGTTATAGAACGACCATGGCAGATCGATGTCATTCATATGATGCGCATAGTACATGCCCTGATACGCCAGGTTGTGCACCGTAAACACCGATTTTGCCGGATGCCCTTTTGCCGCCAGATACGCTGGCGTCAGCCCGGCGTGCCAGTCGTGCGCGTGGACCACATCCGGACGCCAGAATGGATCCAGCCCGACGGCCATCTCCGCCCCCACCCAGCCGAGCAGCGCAAAGCGCAGCACGTTGTCGGTATAGGCGAACAGGTTGGTATCGTGATACGGGCTGCCCGGACGGTCGTACAGATGCGGCGCGTCGATCAGGTAGATCCCTACGCCGTTGTAATGCCCAAACAGCAGGGTGATGCGTCCGGCAAACGTTTCACGGCGGGTCACCACCTTTGCATCAGGTATGCCGCGCCGGATATCCGGAAAGGCGGGCAGCAGGACGCGGGTATCGACTCCACCGGCGATTTGCGCCGCCGGTAATGCACCAAGAACATCCGCCAGGCCGCCCGTTTTTAACAACGGGAACATCTCAGAACATACGTGTAAAACCTGCATCATCGCTCCTGTTTGATCTGCAGCTTCCGCAACATTTCCCGTGTGACTAACACGATCCCCTCTTCAGAACGGTAGAAGCGACGCGCATCTTCTTCCGCGTTTTCACCAATCACCATTCCCTCTGGAATGACGCAGGCGCGGTCTATCACGCAGCGACGCAGACGACACGAACGCCCTACCCAGACATCCGGCAGCAGAACCGCCGAATCGATATTACAGAATGAGTTTATACGCACGCGCGGGAACAGCACGGACTGCACCACCACCGAACCGGAGATGATGCACCCGCCGGAGACCAGCGAGTTCAGGGTCATGCCGTGGCTGCCGGATCGGTCCTGCACGAACTTCGCCGGCGGCAGGGATTCCATGTGGGTACGAATCGGCCAGTTCTGGTCGTACATATCCAGCTCAGGCGTCACGGACGCCAGATCGAGGTTGGCTTTCCAGTACGCTTCCAGGGTTCCCACATCACGCCAGTAAGGCTCCGCATTCGGGTCGGACTGCACGCAGGACAATGGGAAGGGATGTGCATAGGCCATGCCAGCTTTGGTAATTTTCGGGATGATGTCTTTACCGAAGTCGTGGCTGGAGCTTTCGTCTTTGTCGTCTTCTTCGAGCAGCTCATAAAGATAATCTGCATCAAAGACATAGATCCCCATGCTGGCGAGCGATTTGGTGTCATCGCCCGGCATGGTTGGCGGGTTCGCCGGTTTTTCAACGAAGTCGATAATCTTGTCGTCCGCATCCACGTGCATCACGCCAAACGCCGTCGCCTCGGCAACGGGCACCGGCAGACACGCCACGGTGCAGCGCGCCCCTTTTTCGACGTGGTCGATCAGCATGTGCGAGTAATCCTGCTTGTAGATGTGGTCACCCGCGAGGATCACGATGTATTCCGCGCTGTAGCGGCGAATAATGTCGAGGTTTTGGGTCACCGCATCCGCCGTGCCGCGGTACCAGTTTTCCCCGTGTACGCGCTGCTGCGCTGGGAGCAGATCGACAAACTCGTTCATCTCTTCGCTGAAGAATGACCAGCCGCGCTGAATGTGCTGCACCAGGGTGTGCGACTGATACTGCGTAATGACGCCAATGCGGCGAATGCCCGAGTTCAGGCAGTTTGAGAGCGCAAAGTCGATAATGCGGAACTTACCACCAAAGTGAACGGCCGGCTTGGCGCGCTTGATGGTCAAATCTTTCAGACGGGTACCACGCCCGCCCGCAAGTATCAGGGCAACGGTTTTTAATGGTAGCTGGCGCGCCAACATTAACGGATCGTTCTTCTCTAATCTAACCATGACTAACTCCTTTTTTATCATCTTTGGAATACGCACACTCCGTGCGCAGGCCCGTGCCAGACAGCCATTACTACCGGATTATCCGCTCCGGCAAAGGGGGGAACAGCTCGCCACTCCCCGTCAGGTAAAACAATCTCTGCGACGTCGTCCGTCGCGTTCAGCGTCACCAGCCACTTATCCGAAAGCAGGATTTGCAGGCAGGTGAT
Source organism: Enterobacter cloacae complex sp. P2B (assembly GCF_014895985.1). NCBI lineage: Bacteria > Pseudomonadati > Pseudomonadota > Gammaproteobacteria > Enterobacterales > Enterobacteriaceae > Enterobacter > Enterobacter cloacae complex sp. P2B. The sequence continues at coordinate 76,790 of NZ_JADBQQ010000003.1, forward strand.
GCCGTGTTGCCACTCTTGCGCGCTCAACGGCTGCGCGTCTTTATTCAGCCAGCTAACGTTGCCGTCGCCCTCTTCCCACCAGCTGTCGGCGGTAAGGGCGGGGATCTGCTGGCGAAGGTGGATCAGCGCCGCGGTGAAATGGGTCAACCCGCTGTTCGCCTCCCCCCAGTCGAGCCAGGTTAAGGTATTGTCCTGGCAATAGGCGTTGTTATTGCCGTGCTGGCTGTGGCCGTGCTCGTCGCCCGCCAGCAGCATCGGCGTGCCCTGAGACAGCAAAAGCGTCGTCAGCAGCGCATGAACGCTGGCGCGTCGCCGCTCGATCACATCCAGACTTCCGCCTAACCCTTCTATACCATGATTGAAGCTATGGTTATTGTTAGTGCCATCGCGATTCTCTTCGCCGTTGGCCTCATTGTGTTTCTGATTGAAACAAACGCAGTCGCGCAGCGTAAAACCGTCATGCGCCGTCACCAGGTTGATGGTGGCCGACGGACGTTTTCCGTCGCGCTTAAAGAGATCGCTGGAGCCGGCAAAGCGTCCGGCGAACTCGCCCAGCGGCAAATCGCGCGCCAGCCAGAAGCGGCGGATGGCATCGCGGTAGTGGTCGTTCCACTCGGCAAACAGCGGCGGGAAGTTCCCCACCTGATAACCGCCTTCACCGATGTCCCACGGCTCTGCGATGAGCTTCACCGTTGAGAGCACCGGGCAGTTTTTTATCGCCTCAAACAGCGGTGCCTGCTGGCTAAATGCTGGGGTGCGCCCCATCACCGGCGCCAGGTCGAAACGAAAACCGTCCACGTGGAACGTCTCTACCCAGTATTTCAGGCATTCGTACGCGTAATGCGTAACGGCAGGATGGCTGAGGTTGAGGGTGTTACCGCACCCGGTCCAGTTCTCGTAATCGCCATCTTCCCTGATCCAATAATAGCTACGGTTATCGATTCCGCGCTGTGAGAGCGTCGGGCCGTCAAGATCGCTTTCCGCACTGTGGTTCAGCACCACGTCCAGAATGACCTCAATGCCCGCGGCGTGGAGTGCCTTCACCGCGTCGCGAAACTCGTCCCGCGCTTTCTCCGGATGCACCGCGTAGCGCGGGTCGAGAGCGAACATCGCCAGCGGGTTGTAGCCCCAGTAGTTGCTTAACCCAAGACGCTGAAGACGCGGCTCGCTGGCGAAATGCGCCACCGGAAGCAGCTCCAGCGCGGTGATGCCCAAATACTTCAGGTAAGCGACCATGGTCGGATGCCCCAGCGCTTTGTAGGTGCCGCGCATCTCTTTGGGGATCGACGGGTGCAGGTAGGTCAGCCCTTTGACGTGCGCTTCATAGATGACGGTGTTACCCCACGGCGTGCGCGGCGGGGCATCGTCCTCCCAGTCGTAGAGATCGTGCACCACCGCGCTTTTCGGCGCGACGGGCGCGCTGTCGCGGTGGTCCGGTTCGCCGTAGCCGACGTGGAACAGTGGGTCGTCTTTAAACTCGCCGTCCACGCGGCGCGCGCACGGGTCAATCAGCAGCTTCGCCGGGTTAAACCAGTGCCCCTGAGAAGGCTCCCACGGGCCGTGTACGCGAAAACCGTAGTGCATTCCCGGACGCCCGCCGGACAGGTAACCGTGCCAGATGTCTCCCGTGCGGGACGGTAAATCGTAACGGTGCTCGTTACCCTCCCCGTCAAACACGCAGAGCTCCACCCGCTCCGCGTGAGCAGAAAAGAGCGTGAAGTTCACCCCCTTTCCGTCAAAACTCGCGCCGAGCGGTTCGGGTTTACCTGCCGTAAGCTGCGTCATTCTCCCTCCCGCATCAGCCAGATGGTGCCAAGCGGCGGCAGCATCAGGCTCAGGGAGTTTGGACGCCCGTGGCTTTCAATCGCATCGCTCTGCACCAGCCCGCCGTTACCGGCGTTACTGCCGTGGTAATGCATGGAGTCGGTATTCAGGATCTCGCGCCATTTGCCCGGCTGGTTAATGCCGAAGCGGTAGTGTTCGCGCGGCACCGGCGTGAAGTTGCTGGCGACGATAATCTCGTTGCCCGCTTTATCGCGACGTACAAAGACAAACACCGAGCGCTCGTGGTCGTCCACCACCAGCCACTCAAAGCCGTACGGGTCGAAGTCCAGCTCGTGCAGCGCTTTATGGTGGCGGTAGGTCAGGTTCAGGTCGCGCACCAGACGCTGTACGCCGTGGTGCCAGTTGTCGCCGCCCTCCAGCAGATGCCAGTCGAGGCTGGTGTCGTGGTTCCACTCGCGACCCTGGGCGAACTCATTGCCCATAAACAGTAGCTTTTTGCCCGGGAAGGCAAACATCCAGCCGTAGTAGGCGCGCAGGTTGGCAAACTTCTGCCACGCGTCGCCCGGCATGCGGTCGAGAATGGATTTTTTGCCGTGCACCACTTCATCGTGCGACAGCGGCAGCATGAAGTTTTCGGTGTAGTTGTAGAGCAGCCCGAAGGTGAGCTTATCGTGGTGATACTGACGATAAACCGGGTCGAGCTTCATGTAGTCGAGCGTATCGTGCATCCAGCCCAGGTTCCACTTGTACCAGAACCCCAGGCCGCCTGATGACGGAGGGCGGGAGACGCCCGCAAAGTCCGTCGACTCTTCCGCCATGGTCACGGCGCCTTCCACCTGCTCGCCAATGATGCGGTTGGTGTTGCGCAGAAATTCAATCGCTTCGAGGTTTTCACGGCCGCCATACTCGTTCGGGATCCACTCTCCCTCTTTGCGGCTGTAGTCGCGGTAGATCATCGAGGCCACCGCATCCACGCGCAGGGCATCAATGCCGAAGCGTTCGATCCAGTACAGCGCATTCCCCACCAGGTAATTCGACACTTCACGGCGACCGTAGTTGTAGATCAGCGTGTTCCAGTCCTGGTGATAACCTTCGCGCGGGTCGCTGTGCTCGTACAGCTTCGTGCCGTCGAACTCTGCCAGCGCAAAATCGTCCGACGGGAAATGGCCCGGCACCCAGTCGAGGATCACGTTCAGCCCGGCGGCGTGCGCAGCATCAATGAAATAACGGAAATCATCGCGCGTGCCGAAGCGCCGCGTGGGCGCATACAGCCCGGTGGGCTGATAGCCCCAGCTGCCGTCGAACGGGTGCTCGTTAACCGGCAGCAGTTCGAGGTGGGTAAAGCCCATCCATTTGGCGTACGGCACCAGCTGGTCGGCGAGCTCCCGGTAGCTGAGCCAGAAGTTGTTGTCCGTGTGGCGGCGCCAGGAGCCGAGATGCACTTCGTAAACGGAGATCGGCGCATCAAAGCGGTTGGCCTGCTTGCGCTCCTCGGTCTGGACGACTTTCTCCGGCAGGCCGCAGATCAGCGATGCGGTATCCGGGCGCATCTGCGCCTCAAAGGCGTACGGGTCGGCTTTAATGCGTAGCTTGCCGTGCGCGTCGATCATCTCAAATTTGTAGAGCTGGCCATTATGCGCCCCGGGGATAAACAGCTCCCAGATGCCCGTCTCACGGCGCAGGCGCATCGGGTGGCGGCGACCGTCCCAGTAGTTGAACTGCCCAACGACGGAAACGCGCTGGGCGTTTGGCGCCCATACGGCAAAGCGCGTGCCGGTGATACCGTCCATGGTATCCGCATGGGCACCCAGCGTTTCGTAGGGGCGTAAATGGGTCCCTTCGGACAGCAGCCAGGCATCCATCTCTTTTAAGAGCGGCCCAAAGCTGTAGGGATCGTCAATCAGGTTTTGCTGGCCGTGCCAGATAACGGCAAGCTGATAGCGAAAGGGGTTTTTACGGCGGGGCATGACGCCCGAGAAGAAGCCGCGCGAGTCGAGGCATTCCAGATTACCCACCTTGCGGCCGGTTTTGGGTTCGATAACCCACACTTCTGTCGCATCCGGCAACAGCGCCCGAACTTCCAGTCCGGCCTCTGTACGGTGCATCCCTAGCACAGAAAAGGGGTCGGCAAAATGACCCGCAATAAGCGCATTAATCACGTCTCTCGAAATACGATCGGACATGGTATTCATCCTGTTTTTTTATGTCGCCCTTTTTACGCGCTCCGGGACGACTTTTAATGTGACCTAAACGGTGCAGTTGATCCTCTCTGCTCCGCCCTACCCTCAGGTGAGAAATAAATCTTCCTTAAAGCATAGCCAACGTCGTGGTTCCTCCTGATAAAAAATAAGACATCTGCGTTTTACTCCATGTAGTACGCAAAAAAAGGGGGTGACAATCACCCCCCGTGTTTAACAAATTATTACGCCAGCTGGCGCAGCATGCGGCGCAGCGGCTCGGCGGCCCCCCACAGGAGCTGGTCGCCGACGGTGAACGCGGAGAGATACTCCGGCCCCATGTTCAGCTTGCGCAGGCGGCCAACCGGCGTGGTCAGCGTGCCGGTAACGGCAGCCGGGGTCAGTTCACGCATGGTGATATCGCGATCGTTTGGTACCACTTTCGCCCACGGGTTGTGCGCGGCCAGCAGCTCTTCCACGGTCGGAATAGACACATCTTTTTTCAGTTTAATGGTGAAGGCCTGGCTGTGGCAGCGCAGCGCGCCGATACGCACGCACAGACCGTCAACCGGAATGGTATTCGCGGTGGCGAGAATTTTGTTGGTCTCCGCCTGGCCCTTCCACTCTTCGCGGGTCTGGCCGTTATCCAGCTGTTTGTCGATCCACGGGATCAGACCGCCGGCCAGCGGTACGCCGAAGTTATCCACCGGCAGCTCGCCGCTGCGGGTCAGCTGAGTGACTTTGCGCTCGATGTCGAGGATGGCGGACGCCGGGTTTGCCAGCTCGGTCGCGACGCTTTGGTGCAGCTGGCCCATCTGGGTCAGCAGCTCGCGCATGTGTCGCGCGCCGCCGCCGGACGCGGCCTGGTAGGTCGCCACGGAGACCCACTCCACCAGGTCCTGCGCGAACAGGCCGCCGAGTGACATCAGCATCAGGCTGACGGTGCAGTTACCGCCAACAAAGGTTTTCACGCCGTTGTTCAGGCCGTCGGTGATGACGTCCTGGTTAACCGGGTCGAGAATAATGATGGCATCGTCTTTCATGCGCAGTGAAGAGGCCGCGTCAATCCAGTAGCCCTGCCAGCCGCTTTCACGCAGCTTTGGATAGATTTCGTTGGTATAATCGCCGCCCTGGCAGGTCACAATAATGTCGAGTGCCTTCAGCGCTTCCAGATCGTAAGCGTCCTGCAACGTGCCTGTGGTACCACCAAAGGACGGAGCAGCCTGGCCGAGCTGGGAAGTGGAGAAGAAGACCGGGCGGATAGCGTCGAAATCGCGCTCTTCAACCATGCGTTGCATGAGTACAGAGCCGACCATACCGCGCCAGCCGATGAAACCAACGTTTTTCATAGCATTTTTTTCCTGCTGAGGGTGTGTGCTGATTGTGCAAGCCAGTATTGAACTGGGATATGCTTCACATTACAAAATGCAGCCAAAGTCGCAAGCGAAATTAATCGATGATTGCCCGGCAATCAGAAATACAGCTAATTATCATAATAACCATAGAGAGTTTCAGGGATAATTTACATGAGTGAAATCATTTCAGCAGCGGTTTTATTGATCCTGATAATGGATCCACTGGGCAACCTGCCCATCTTCATGTCGGTGCTGAAGCACACCGAGCCGAAGCGCCGCCGGGCGATCATGATCCGCGAGCTGCTTATTGCCCTGCTGGTGATGTTTATCTTCCTGTTTGCCGGTGAAAAAATCCTCGCGTTCCTGAACCTGCGCGCCGAAACGGTCTCCATTTCCGGCGGGATTATTCTGTTCCTGATTGCCATTAAGATGATCTTCCCGAGCGCCGAAGGCAGCAGCAGCGGCCTGCCCGCGGGCGAAGAGCCGTTTATTGTGCCGCTGGCGATTCCCCTCGTCGCGGGGCCAACCATTCTGGCGACGCTGATGCTGCTGTCGCATCAGTATCCGAATCAGATGAGCCATCTGGTCATTGCCCTGCTGATTGCCTGGGGCGGAACGTTTATTATCCTGCTGCAGTCGTCGCTGTTCCTGCGCCTGCTGGGTGAGAAAGGGGTGAACGCGCTGGAGCGTCTGATGGGGCTGATTCTGGTAATGATGGCGACGCAGATGTTCCTGGACGGCATCCGGGCGTGGATGAAAGGATGACTTTCTCCCTCTCCCCGTGGGAGAGGGCATCAGGCCGCAGAGGACAACCCACCTACCCCTTACGAATCAAATACCGGTACGGCAGCGCCTCGGTCTGCTGCGCCACCAGCTCATGCTCCATAAAGGTACAAAAACCGGGAATATCGCGCGTGGTGGCCGGATCGTCGGCAATAATCAGCAGCGTTTCACCGGTCTGCATGTTACGCACGGTCTTACGTACCATCATTACCGGCTCCGGGCAGCGAAGGCCCTGGGCATCAAGGGTGTGGTCTGGGCTGGAAAACAGGTCGGTCATGATCTTCTCGGTCAGATAAAAACGGCAGTAGTTTACGCCCCGGCGCGGGCAATGCAAACCAGGTTAACGATTGCGCAAAAACTAACCATTGCAAAGTCCAGCCAAAGCAGTATCATGCTGCGGTTTTTATTGGGTTCCCTCACCCCAACGTATAAAAAGGTCACAATATGACGCAGTTCTCTGAATCACAGCGCGTAAAAGCGTTGTTCTGGCTTTCGCTTTTCCATTTGCTGGTGATCACCTCCAGCAACTACCTGGTGCAGCTCCCGATCTCCATTTTTGGTTTTCATACCACCTGGGGCGCGTTCAGCTTTCCGTTTATTTTCCTCGCCACCGATCTGACCGTGCGTATCTTCGGCGCACCGCTGGCACGCCGCATTATCTTTGCGGTCATGCTTCCGGCGCTGTTCATCTCGTACGTGATCTCCTCCCTGTTTTACATGGGAAGCTGGCAGGGCTTTGAGGCGCTGACACACTTCAACCTGTTTGTCGCCCGTATCGCCGCGGCAAGCTTTATGGCCTACGCGCTGGGGCAGATCCTCGACGTGCACGTGTTTAACCGCCTGCGTCAGAATCACCGCTGGTGGATGGCGCCGACCGCGTCCACGCTGTTCGGCAACGTGAGCGATACGCTGGCCTTCTTCTTCATCGCCTTCTGGCGCAGCCCGGATGCCTTTATGGCCGAGCACTGGATGGAGATCGCGCTGGTGGACTACTGCTTCAAGGTGCTCATCAGCATTGTTTTCTTCCTGCCGATGTACGGCGTGCTGCTGAATATGCTGCTGAAAAGGCTGGCAGATAAATCTGAAATCACGGCATTGCAGGCTGGTTAAGGGTTCGCTTTATCAGTTGTGATAAGATGGGTGAATGAGCCGCTATGGCCGTTTATCGAAAGGAAGAAGTCAATGCGCAATCTGGTTAAATATGTCGGGATTGGCCTGCTGGTTGTGGGTCTTGCAGCCTGTGATAACAGCGACACGAAAACGCCTGCTCAGGGCGCATCCGCAGAAAGCAACGCGACCGGTCAGCCGGTGAATCTGATGGATGGCAAACTCAGTTTCTCTCTGCCAGCCGATATGACTGACCAGAGCGGCAAGCTGGGCACCCAGGCGAATAACATGCACGTTTACTCCGACGCAACCGGCCAGAAAGCGGTCATTGTGATTGTGGGCGACGACACCAGCGAAGACCTGGCCGTCCTGTCCAAACGTCTGGAAGATCAGCAGCGCGGCCGCGACCCGCAGCTGCAGGTCGTGACCAATAAATCCATCGAGCTGAAAGGCCATAAGCTGCAGCAGCTGGACAGCATCATCTCCGCAAAAGGCCAGACCGCCTGGTCTTCTGTGGTGCTGGGCAAGGTTGATAACAAACTGCTGACCCTGCAGATCACCCTGCCAGCGGAAGATCAGCAGAAAGCGCAGACGGCTGCTGAAAACATCATTAACACCATCGTGATCCAGTAACCCTTCACGACGATGACGTGGCCTCCGGTGCCTGCACCGGGGGCCATTTTTTTAGCCGCCACGTCAGCAGCAGGGCAATTATCACCAGACCCGCCGCGGCAAGATAGATCACCGGTACCCCCGCCCAGGCCATCACCAGCCCCGCCAGCGGCCCGGTTATGCCTAAAGACATATCCATAAATACCGTATAGGTCGCCAGCGCCGCCCCCTGGTTCTGCTGCGGCACCGCTTTAACCGCCACCACGCCCAGTGCCGGGAAGACCAGCGAGAAACCGGCTCCCGCCAGGAAGACGCCAATTTTCGCCATCCAGGGCGCGCTGGCGATGCCGGTTAACAGCAGCCCGACAATCTCTACCGTAAAGCAGATCATCGCCACGTTCAGCCCGCCCAGACGGTTGATACCGTTCGGGAAAAGCAGGCGTGCGCCAACAAACGCACCGCTGAAGAGGGTTAACGCAAAGGCCGCGCCCTCCCAGCCTTTGGCGTCATAAAACAGGGTAATGAAGGTCGCAATGACGCCGAAGCCGGTGGTCGCCAGGGCCAGCGCCATGCCGTACGGCCAGACGCGCCCCAGCACGGCCCGAAACGGCAGCGGCTTGCCCTTGCTGGCCTTCACCTTCGGGCGCGGCAGCGCAAACAGTATCGCCACAAGCGCGACCGCTATAATGGTCAGCGACAGTCCATACAGACCGCCAAAGGCGTAACAGGCCACGCCAAGCGGCGCGCCGAGCGCCATCGCCCCGTAGGTGACGATCCCGTTCCACGAGATAACCCGGCCAATGTGTGGTGCACCGACAACCCCCACACCCCATAGCGTCGAGCCGGTTCCTGCCAGGCTTTGCCCAATCCCGAGAATGACGCGGCCCAGGCAAAGCAGCGCCAGGCTGACCAGTGGCCAGTGGCTGGTAGCGGCAGCCAGCAGGTAGCTCAGACCACTGAGGAAACAGCCGCACAATCCCACTACCACAATGCTTTTGGGACCGAACAGGTCGGCGTAGCGCCCGGCGTGCGGGCGGCTAAGGAGCGTGGCGAAATACTGCAGGCTGATGACCAGCCCCGCCCAGAACGCGCTAAAACCCATCACGTCATGGACGTAGCCCGGCAGAACCGCCAGCGGCAGGCCGATCGTTAAATAGCTGGCAAAGTTGAAGATAACGACGGAAACAATGCGCAGATTGAGGCGCAATCCGCTCAGCGCCGGTTCGGCGGCAGGTTCTGGCATGGGGTTCTACCTGAATTTTTTGCAACAGTGTTTCACTATTACCACGGAGCAATAAGAAAATCAGCCCCGACTTTCAGATTATCGGTGCCAGACGAAGCGGCCCTAAGGCACTACACTTATCGGGTCATCTTATTAAGGAACGCGCATGTTAGCTCCCCAGCCCGATAAAGCAGGACTCCACATCTTATTAAAACTCGCCTGTCTGGTGGTTATCCTTGCGGGTATACATGCTGCCGCTGACATTATCGTCCAGCTCCTGCTGGCGCTCTTTTTTGCCATTGTCCTCAATCCGCTGGTGACCTGGTTTTTACGCCGGGGCGTGAGCCGCCCGGTGGCCATCACCATCGTGGTTATCGTGATGCTGATTGGCCTGACGGCGCTCTTCGGCGTACTGGCGGCATCGCTGAGCGAATTCTCCACCATGTTGCCGCAGTACAATAAAGAGCTGACGCGTAAAATCGTCGCGCTGCAGGAGATGATGCCCTTTCTTAACCTGCATATTTCGCCAGAACGGATGCTGCGCAGAATGGATTCCGAGAAGGTCATGACTTACGCTACCACGCTGATGACCGGTCTTTCCGGCGCGATGGCCAGCATACTGCTGCTGGTCATGACGGTGGTGTTTATGCTGTTCGAAGTGCGCCATGTTCCGTATAAGCTGCGCTTTGCTTTAAATAACCCGCAAATACACATTGCCGGCCTACACCGCGCCTTAAAGGGCGTCTCCAAATATCTGGCGCTGAAAACGCTGCTGAGCGTCTGGACCGGGATTATTGTCTGGCTGGGGCTGATGCTGATGGATGTTCAGTTCGCGCTGATGTGGGGGGTGCTGGCGTTTCTGCTGAACTACGTGCCGAATATTGGCGCGGTGCTTTCCGCCGTGCCGCCGATGATTCAGGCGTTTCTGTTTAACGGTTTCTACGAATGTATGCTGGTCGGAGCGCTGTTCCTCGTCGTGCATATGGTGCTGGGCAATATTCTTGAACCGCGCATGATGGGGCACCGGCTGGGCATGTCGACGCTGGTGGTGTTTTTATCCTTGCTGATTTGGGGATGGCTGCTGGGCCCTGTCGGCATGCTGCTGTCGGTCCCGCTGACCAGCGTATGTAAAATCTGGATGGAAACCACCAAAGGGGGCAGCAAGCTGGCGATCCTGCTTGGGCCGGGGCGGCCGAAAAGCCGGTTGCCGGGGTAACGTATCTGTCTGTGTAAACGGGTTTATACCGTCAAATACCGCGACGCTCACCGTCGCGGTATTTTTATTTGCGTTAAGGCTTATTTCTTCCGTTTTTTATCAACTCACCCAGATTTCGCTTAAATGCAACACCCCCTTAATGCAAATTAAAAAAAACGGAATGATTAATTATTTTGCGTGATATTATACCCCGCCTTAGCGACGACGTAATGTAAACATTAATATTGATTAAAAACACACCTGACTTAATCCCTAAGCCTGGTGATGCTTATTTGTAAAAAACACTACCTTTAATTGTTATTATTGATATGGAGTTGTTGATGAAAAAGCTCGTTAAATGGTGCACTGCCGCCGTATTCGTTGGCGCACTGGCTGGCTGTGCGCGTACCGCCCCTATCGCTCAGGTTCACTCTGTCGTGAGCGCGGGTCATACTGCCGATCAGGTGAAAACAGCCATTTTGAAAGCAGGCCAGAAGCGTGACTGGATCATGACGGAAGCGGGCCCGGGCGTGATTAAGGGCCGTCTGCAGGCACGCGATCACTCGGTCCAGGTGCGTATTCCCTACTCTGCGACAAGTTATTCAATTAATTACGAAAGCAGCCTGAACCTGAAAGCGGCAGACGGTAAAATTCACAAAAATTATAACCGCTGGGTGAACAACCTCGACCATGATATTCAGCTGAACCTTTCTGCGGGTGCCGCGCTGTAATATTTTTCTAAAGTCGGGCCGGACATGGCCCGATAACCTCATTTCTTACCCTGAAAGGTTACGCAACAATGTACGAAAAGGACACGCTCAGCGCGCTGGATGCCATTACCGAAGCGCAACGCATCGCTTTTGCGCCGATGTTATTTCAGACCGCGCTTTGTCTGCGTAACTCGGGCGTTCTCGCCTGGCTCGATAAACAGGGTAATAAGGGGGCGAGCCTCGACGAAATAACCGAAAACAGTACCCTGAGCAGTTATGCCGTCAGCGTATTGTTAGACATGGGATTAAGCGGGCGGATAATTACTTATAAAGAAGGTCGTTATTTCCTGGCGAAAGTGGGCCATTTCTTACTCCACGATCCCATGACCCGCGTTAATATGGATTTCACGCAGGACGTCTGTTACCAGGGGTTATTTCATCTGGCCGATGCCCTGCAGAAAGAAAAACCGACTGGATTATCCGTGTTTGGCGACTGGCCAACCATCTATCCGGCTTTATCCCAGCTTCCTGCCCCGGCAAAAGAGAGCTGGTTTGCCTTCGATCATTACTATTCCGACGCCGCTTTTGACGCTGCGTTGCCATATATATTCGCAAGCTCGCCGACAAAATTGTACGATGTGGGCGGAAATACAGGTAAATGGTCGTTACGCTGCTGCCGCTATGACGACAATGTTGCCGTGACGATCCTCGATCTCCCGCAGCAGATAGCGCTGGCGCAGGAAAACATCGAAAAAGCAGGTTTTTCTCATCGTATTGGATTCCATGCTGTCGATATGCTTAGTCCGTCGGCATTGCCGGGAGATGCCGACGTCTGGTGGATGAGCCAGTTCCTCGACTGTTTCTCTCCGGATCAGATTGTCGCCATGCTGACGCGCGTCGCAGAGGTCATGAAGCCTGGCGCACGGTTGTGCATCATGGAGCTTTTCTGGGATGCCCAGAAATATGAAGCGGCGGCTTTCAGCCTGAATGCCACCTCGCTCTATTTCACCTGTATGGCGAATGGCAATAGCCGGTTTTACAGCGTAGAGAAGTTTTATCACTACCTGGAAAGGGCGGGCTTCAGCATAGCACAGCGGCTGGATAACCTTGGGGTAGGTCATACCCTGTTAATTTGCACCAAACGTGAACAATAGCGCAGCCTGGCTGCCCTTTGAATACGGTATTCCGCGGACGCGCGTAGATGAAATTTTCACTGAACATTATTGACTGGCAGGCAAGAGCGCCAGGACTAAGCGATGCCGCAGAGTGGCAGGCGTGGTCGCGCCTGCAGTCGACCATCGACCCGACGGCTCCTCTACCCCGCCTGACCGCGTTACCCATGATGACCGCGCGCCGCCTTAACTCAGGCAGTAAGCTGGCGGTGGATATTGGTCTTGCCATGCTGCAAAGCCACGCCATAGACGCCGTCGTCTATTCCAGCCGCCACGGCGAGCTGGAGCGCAATTACCGTATTCTGCATACGCTGGCGACCGGGCAGGCCGTCTCGCCTACCGACTTCGCCATGTCCGTGCACAATTCCGCGGTGGGCAATCTCACGATCGCCGCTCGTCAGCCTGTTGTCTCATCATCCATTTCCGCCGGGCTGGACACCTTCCAGCAGGCCCTGTGTGAAGTGCTGAGCCTGCTGCATGCGGGCTACTCCCGCGTCCTGCTGGTGGATTTTGACGGCGCGCTGCCGGAATTTTACCATCCGGCGTTACCGCCGCAGATGCCTACCTGGCCGTACGCGGTGGCGCTGGTGGTTGAAGCCGGCAGCGAATGGCAGTGCGAAACCCGCAGCGGCAGCACGGGCGAGGAAGCCGCCCTGCCGCAAAGCCTGATGTTCCTGCAACGCTATCTCCGCGAGGAACGGCAGTTTGTGGTGCCCGGCGAACGTTTGCTGTGGCAGTGGGCGCGCCAATGAACCGCCTGACCGCCCGGATCAACTGGCTATGGCGTCTGGTCATGACCGGATTCTGCTTCGTGCTGTTTGGCGCGGGCGGGCTGCTGTTGTCGCTGGTCTGGTTCAACCTGCTGCTGATTGCCCAGCGCGATCGCGCCAAACGCCGTCGCCTGGCGCGCCGCAGCATCGCGGCCAGCTTCCGCTTCTTCTTAACCGTTGCCCGCGGCACCGGGGTGCTGGACTATCGCATCCACAATCTTGATGCTCTGCGCGGCGATCGGGGCTGCCTGGTGGTGGCTAACCACCCTACGTTAATTGACTACGTGATTCTGGCGTCGGTAATGCCCGAAACCGACTGTCTGGTGAAAAGCGCGCTGCTGCGCAATCCGTTTGTCAGCGGCGTTATCCGCGCGGCAGATTATCTGATTAACAGCGAAGCCGAGCCCCTGCTCACCGCCAGCCAGCAGCGTCTGGCCCAGGGCGACACGCTGTTAATCTTCCCGGAAGGGACGCGTACCCGCCCAGGTGAGGCGATGTCCCTCCAGCGTGGCGCGGCAAATATCGCCGTGCGCTGCGGCAGCGATCTGCGGATCGTACTCATCCACTGCAGCGAGCACCTGCTGGATAAAAAAAGCCGCTGGTATGATGTACCGCCCGCAAAACCTGTCTTTACCGTCGATGTGCGCGATCGCGTGAACATCGACGAATTTTACGATGCAAGGCAACAAGAACCGGCACTGGCGGCAAGGCAGTTAAACCGGCACCTGCAGCATCGATTAACATCAGGCCTTCAATCTTTGTCAGGAATTAATGATGCAAGCGCTTTATCTTGAAATTAAGAATCTCATTATCACCACGCTGAATCTGGACGAGCTTACCGCAGAGGATATTGATACCGATGCCGCGCTGTTTGGCGACGGGCTGGGTCTCGACTCTATCGACGCGCTGGAGCTGGGTCTGGCGGTGAAAAACCAGTATGGCGTGGTGCTTTCTGCCGAAAGCGAAGAGATGCGCCAGCACTTCTTTTCCGTCGCCACCCTGGCGTCCTTTATCCACGCCCAACGCGCCTGAGATGTGAACTATGACCGAACAAGAAACCATTTATCAGGAAGTCTGCGGCCTTCTGACCAAACTCTTTGAAATCGACCCGCAGGACATTACGCCCGAAGCCCGTCTTTACGAAGATCTGGAGCTGGACAGCATTGACGCGGTGGACATGATTGTCCATCTGCAGAAGAAAACCGGTAAGAAAATCAAGCCGGAAACCTTCAAATCGGTTCGTACCGTTCAGGATGTGGTAGACGCCGTCGAACAGCTGCTGCGCGAAGAGTAAGACACCGTGCGTGGTGGACGGACGTTCCCGGTCATCCCACTTCTGACGGGGCTGATGCTGCTGGCGTGGCCCTTCCTGATTGGATTTGGGCTGACGCATAACAGCCTGCCGTGGCTGCTGCCGGTGATGGCGCTGCTGTTGCTGCTGCGGCTGCGTCAGGCGCGGCGTAACACCGGCCCGATGCGGTATGTGGTGCAGTGCGTGGCGCTGGCGGGGATCGCGCTCTGCGCGGCAAGCTACCTGCTGAAAACCCACCAGTGGCTGCTGTTCTACCCTGTGGTCGTTAATCTTGTAATGCTCGCCGTGTTCGGCGGTTCGCTCTGGACAGCGATGCCGCTGGTCGAACGCCTGGCGCGCCTGCGAGAGCCAAATTTGCCGCCGGAGGGCGTGCGCTATACCCGCAGGGTGACCCTCGTCTGGTGCGGATTTTTCATCGGCAACGGGGCGATGGCGCTGTATACCGTCCTGCACGGCGACATGCACCTGTGGACGCTGTGGAACGGTATGGTGGCTTACATCCTGATGGGGACGCTGATGGCGGCAGAGTGGCTGGTGCGCCAGCGGGTGATAAAAAAAGAGATGCAGAATGACTAACCCCCTTCCGCTGGGCCAGTGGTTAAACGCGCCCCGCCCTGACGACACGCCCGTCGCCTGGCTCGACGATCGTACCTGGACGCTGGGCCAGCTGCGCCACGACGTGACGTTACTGGTCGACACCCTGCGTCAGCAGGAAGGCGAGCGCTGGGCGCTGTGCTTTGAAAACAGCTACCTGTTTATTGTTGCGCTGCTGGCCTCGCTGCATGCCGATAAAACGCCGGTCATTCCCGGCCATAGCCGCGTTTCGCTGCTTGAGGAGCAGCAGCCGCTGTTTAGCGGCGTCCTGAGCGATCGGTCCCTCGATATTGACGGGCAGCTGATTGTGGTAGCCTCCCGCCACCAGACGATCGCCCGCTGGGTACCCCTGCCGGAGATTAACGAAAACCGCTTCGTCGAGCTGTTCACCTCCGGCTCCACGGGAACGCCGCGCCGGGTGGTTAAGCACATCGTCAGCCTGGATCGCGAAGCCCGCCTGCTGGCTGACCGCTTCGGCGAACGCCTGGCTGGCTGTAGCGTTGTGGCCTCCGTCGTCCCGCAACATCTCTATGGCCTGACATTTCGCATCGTACTGCCGATGGCGATGGGCCTGCCGCTGCATGCCGCGATGCTCTACTACGCAGAGCAGCTGGTCGCCCTTCCTCATGACCGGCATTACCTGTTCATCAGCAGCCCGGCGTTCCTGAAGCGCCTGGATACCGAACTGGCCGCGCCGCCCATCAGGATGCTGATTTCCGCGGGCGGAATGCTGCCCTGGCGTGACGTCTCCACCACGGTTGGCTGGCTTAACATCTGGCCGGACGAAATTTATGGCAGCACCGAAACCGGGATCCTCGCCTGGCGCCATCGCGTGGAAGATAACCTGCCGTGGCTACCCTTCCCCGGCGTAAACTTCCATCAGGAAGATGACGCCTGCCGCGTCACTTCGCCGCTTATCCATGAGGCTGAAGGACTCCAGCTGGACGATATCCTCCACTTCGACAGTGCGGGGCTTTTCAGCATCGCCGGTCGTCGCGGGCGGGTGGTCAAAATTGAAGAAAAGCGCATCTCGCTTAACGAGATTGAGCGTCGCCTGCTGGAGCTCGACGGCGTTTGCGAGGCGGCTGCGCTGCCGGTTACGCGCGGGGGCCGTCAGGGGATTGGCGTCCTGCTGGTGCTGGATGAGGCGGTTCGTCAGCGCTGGCATCTGCAGGATAAAAAAGCGCAGGAGTTCGCCTGGCGACGCGCCCTGCTGCCGTGGCTTGAGCCGGTCGCCGTTCCACGCTACTGGCGCATTGTCGATGAGTTGCCGGTAAACAGTATGAACAAGCGTGTCTATGCGCAGTTAGAGGAGTTATTTCATGAAAATTCATGAAATCGAGCGCCATCAGGCACAACCGGAGAAGCTGGAGATCGTGTTGCATCTCGACGCCTCTCTGTTCTGGTTTCAGGGCCATTTTGCCGTACAGCCGCTGCTGCCCGGCGTTGCGCAGCTTGACTGGGTGATGCACTACGCAACGACCTTACTGGCACCGGGCTACCGCTTTCACAGCATTCAAAACGTGAAGTTCCAGGCGCCTCTGCTGCCGGAAACCACGGTGACGCTGGTGCTTGAGTGGCATGCCGGACGCAAACTGCTGACCTTCAGCTACCTGCGTCATGACGGGGCTGAACGCCATACCGCCAGCAGCGGGAAAATTCGTCTATGTCAGTAACCTTCCGCCCCTGCGTGCTGATCCCGTGCTACAACCACGGCGCCACGATGGCCAGCGTGCTGTCGCGCCTCTCGCCGTTTGGCCTGCCGTGCCTGGTGGTGGATGACGGCAGCGAAGCCGCCACCCGCCAGGAGCTTGAGCGGCTGGCGGCGGAACAGCCGCAGATGACGCTGGTCCGTCTGGCGCAAAACGCCGGCAAAGGTGCCGCGGTCATCAGGGGGCTGGAGGAGTGCGCGCGTGCGGGCTATACCCACGCCCTGCAGGTGGACGCGGACGGCCAGCACGCCATCGAAGATATTCCCAAAATGCTGGCGCTGGCGGAGCGCCACCCGGACGCGCTGATTTCCGGCCAGCCCGTTTACGATGATTCTATCCCGCGCTCGCGGCTCTACGGGCGCTGGGTCACCCACGTCTGGGTATGGATTGAGACCTTATCCCTGCAGCTTAAAGACAGTATGTGCGGCTTTCGGGTCTACCCGGTCTCGCCCACGCTGCGGCTCGCCGCGCGTGAAACGCTCGGTAAACGGATGGACTTTGATACCGAAGTGATGGTCCGTCTCTACTGGCAGGGCAACACCAGCGTCTTTCTGCCCACCCGCGTGACCTATCCGCAGGACGGGTTGTCCCACTTCGACGCGTTGAAAGATAACGTGCGGATCTCCCTGATGCATACCCGGCTGTTCTTCGGCATGCTTCCGCGCATTCCCGGCCTGCTCTTCCGTCGACGCGGCCAGCACTGGGCGCAGCAGGACGAGGTTAAAGGCCTGTGGGGCATGCGCCTGATGCTCCGCGTCTGGCAGCTGCTGGGGCGGCGGGCGTTTACCGTGCTGCTGTGGCCGGTGATCGGCGTCTACTGGCTGATCGCGCGTCCGGCGCGGCAGGCTTCGCGGCAGTGGATTGCACGCGTGAAGCAGGTGCTGATGCAGCGGAACATGCCTGTTCCAGCACGTCTCAACAGCTTTTTCCATTTCATGCGCTTCGGCAACGCGATGCTGGACAAAGTCGCCAGCTGGCGCGGCGAGCTGAAGTTTAAGCGCGACGTGGTCTTTGCTCCCGGCGCGAGCGAAACGCTTAATATCGCGGCGCCGCAGGGCAAGCTGCTGCTGGCCTCGCATCTTGGCGACGTAGAAGCCTGCCGGGCGCTGGCCCAGCTGGACGGCAGCAAAACCATCAACGCCCTGGTCTTCAGCGAGAACGCCCGGCGCTTTAAGCAAATTATGAGCGAAATGGCGCCCCAGGCCGGCGTGAATTTGATGTCGGTCACCGACATCGGCCCGGACACCGCCATTGCCATCAAAGAGAAGCTTGAGCGCGGAGAATGGGTTGCGATCGTGGGCGATCGCATCGCCGTCAACCCGCAGCGTGGCGGCGAGTGGCGGGTGATCTGGAGCCAGTTTATGGGCCAGCCCGCACCGTTCCCTCAGGGGCCGTTTATCCTGGCCTCCATCCTGCGCTGTCCGGTGGTGTTGATTTTCGCCCTGCGCCAGCAGGGTAAGCTCGTCCTGCACAGCGAGCCGTTTGCCGACCCGCTGATCCTGCCGCGCGGGGAACGCCAGCAGGCGCTGCAGGCTACCGTCGATCGCTACGCGCAGCGGCTGGAGCATTACGCCCTGATGTCGCCGCTCGACTGGTTTAATTTTTTCGATTTC
The DNA here is from genome assembly GCF_014895985.1 of Enterobacter cloacae complex sp. P2B. NCBI lineage: Bacteria > Pseudomonadati > Pseudomonadota > Gammaproteobacteria > Enterobacterales > Enterobacteriaceae > Enterobacter > Enterobacter cloacae complex sp. P2B. Next base: position 94,909 of record NZ_JADBQQ010000003.1, read on the forward strand.
TGGCATCTGCCAGAGTCCAGAGAGAAGGAGTAAAGGGTGCTGACCGATCCCCGCTTTACGACTGAAGTTGAGATCACCGTTCCGTTCCACGACGTCGATATGATGGGCGTGGTCTGGCACGGCAACTATTTCCGCTACTTTGAGATCGCCCGCGAGGCGCTGCTCAATCAGTTTGACTATGGCTATCGCCAGATGAAAGCCTCCGGCTACGTCTGGCCCGTTGTCGACACGCGGGTGAAATACCGCGATGCGGTGACCTTTGAGCAGCGTATTCGCGTTCGCGCGCAGATTGAAGAGTATGAAAACCGCCTGCGCATTGCCTATCAAATTTTCGATGCGCAAACCGGCAAACGCACCACCACCGGCTACACCATCCAGGTAGCGGTAGAAGAAGCCACCCGCGAAATGTGCTTTGTCAGTCCGGCAGTACTGTTTGAACGTATGGGAGTCACGCCATGAAATGGTTGCCTTTGCTGACGCTGCTCGTCAGCCCGCTGGTCAGCGCCGTGACGCTGGATGAACTGCAGCAGCGTTTCACCGAGCAGTCCGTGGTGCGCGCGCACTTCGAACAGGTCCGCACGATAAAAGATATGCCGCAGCCGCTGCGCTCGCAGGGCGAGATGCTGATCGCCCGCGACAGCGGCCTGCTGTGGGATCAAAAAGCGCCGTTTCCGATGACGCTGCTGCTGGACGACAAGCGGATGGTACAGGCGATCAACGGCCAGCCGCCGCAGACCATCACCGCCGACAATAATCCGCAGATGTTCCAGTTCAACCACCTGCTGCGGGCCCTGTTCCAGGCCGACCGCAAGGTGCTGGAAGAGAACTTCCGCATCGATTTTAAAGACCTGGGCGCGGGCCGCTGGTCGCTGGTGCTTACCCCAAAAACGACGCCGCTGGACAAGATTTTCGCCACCCTCGATCTGGGCGGCGCGACCTATCTTGAGACGATCCGCCTGAACGACAGGCAGGGCGACCGTACCGATATCGCCCTTTCAAACCACCAATTGACGCCCGCCAGCCTGACCGATGACGAACGCCAACGCTTTGCCGCACCGTAAATCCCTGCGCCCGGCGCTGCTGTGGGCCACGGTATGTCTGGTTATGCTGGGCGTGCTGCTGTCGCTGCTGCCCGGCGCGCGGCTGAACAGCAGCGTGCTGGCCATGCTGCCGAAGCAGACGCTGGGGGCGATCCCTCCGGCGCTCAACGACGGGTTTATGCAGCGTCTCGACCGCCAGCTGGTCTGGCTGGTCAGCCCCGGCAAAGAACCCGATCCGCGCGTGGCGCAGCAGTGGCTTGAACTGCTGCACGGCAGCGACGCGCTCAGCGAGGTCAAAGGCCCGATGGACGCCGCCGGGCAAAAGGCCTGGGGAGAATTCTTCTGGCAGCACCGCAACGGGCTGATTGATCCGGCCACCCGCGCCCGCCTGCAAAACGGCGGAGAAGCGCAGGCGCAGTGGATTTTATCCCAGCTCTACTCCGCCTTCTCCGGCGTCAGCGGTAAAGAGCTGCAAAACGATCCGCTGATGCTGATGCGCGGCTCGCAGCTCGCCCTGGCGCAAAACGGCCAGAAGCTGCGGCTGATGGACGGCTGGCTGGTCACGCAAGATGAAGCGGGAAACTACTGGTATCTGCTGCACGGCGAACTGGCGGGCTCATCATTTGATATGCAGCAGACCCACCGGCTCGTGACGACGCTTAATGCGCTGCAACAGACGCTGAAAGCGCGTTACCCGCAGGCGCAGCTGCTTTCGCGCGGGACGGTGTTCTACAGCGATTATGCCAGCCAGCAGGCTAAACGCGACGTCTCAACGCTGGGCATCGCCACCCTACTTGGGGTGTTCCTGCTGATCGTGGCGGTGTTCCGCTCTCTGCGCCCGCTGCTGCTGAGCGTGCTCTCCATTGCCATCGGCGCGCTGGCGGGCACGGTGGTGACGCTGCTGCTCTTTGGCGAACTGCACCTGATGACGCTGGTGATGAGCATGAGCATCATCGGTATTTCGGCCGACTATACGCTTTACTACCTGACCGAACGGATGGTGCACGGCGCGGAGCTCTCTCCCTGGCAAAGCCTGGCCAAAGTGCGCAATGCGCTGCTGCTGGCGCTGCTGACGACCGTCGCCGCCTACCTGATTATGATGCTGGCCCCCTTCCCCGGGATCCGCCAGATGGCGGTATTTGCCGCGACGGGGCTGAGCGCCTCCTGCCTGACGGTGATTTTCTGGCATCCGTGGCTGTGCCGGGGTTTGCCGGTGCGCCCGGTTCCCTTTATGGTCCTGATGTTGCGCTGGCTGGCCGCCTGGCGACGCAGTAAAAAACTGTCCGTTGGTCTGCCCGTCGCGCTGGCGCTGCTCTCCGCCGTGGGAATGAGCACCCTGAAGGTGGACGACGACATCGCCCAGCTGCAGGCGCTGCCGAAAGATATTCTGGCGCAGGAGAAAACCATTACCGCCCTGACCGGCCAAAGCGTCGATCAGAAATGGTTTGTGGTGCATGGCGCTTCGCCCCAGCAAACGCTGGAGCGGCTGGAAGCCTTTACTCCCGCGCTGGCCGAGGCGCAAAAGGCGGGGGATCTCACCCGTTGGCGCACCCTGCCGCTGAACTCGCTGGCCCGCCAGAAAAGCGACCTTGCGCTGCTGCGGGACGCCGCGCCTGCGGTGACGAACGTGCTGAAAAGCGCAGGGCTCAACGCCGTTTCCCCCAATCTGGACGCCATGCCGGTCAGCGTGGACGCGTGGCTTGAAAGTCCGGCCAGCGAGGGCTGGCGTCTGCTCTGGCTGACACTGCCGGGCGGGGAAAGCGGCGTGCTCGTGCCGGTGGACGGCGCAAAAAACAGCGCGGCTCTCGGTGAGCTGGCCGCGCGCTATGACGGCGTCGTCTGGGTGGACCGCAAGGCCAGCTTTGACAGCCTGTTTGCCCTCTACCGCACGCTGCTGACGGGGCTACTGTTTGCGGCGCTGGCGGTGATAGCCTGCGGGGCGATACTGCGCCTCGGCTGGCGCAAAGGGCTGATAAGCCTGGTGCCGTCCGCACTGTCGCTAAGCTGCGGGCTGGCCGCGCTGGCCGCAACGGGCCACCCGGTAAATCTGTTTTCACTGCTGGCGCTGGTACTGGTGCTCGGCATTGGCATTAACTACACGCTGTTCTTCAGCAACCCGCGCGGTACGCCGCTGACTTCGATGCTGGCGATTACCCTGGCCATGATGGCCACCCTGCTGACGCTGGGCATGCTCGTCTTCAGCGCCACCCAGGCTATCAGCAGCTTTGGTATTGTGCTGGTGAGCGGTATTTTCACCGCCTTCCTGCTGGCACCGCTGGCGATGCCGGATAAGAAAGAGAGAAAACGTAAATGAACGCTGTTTATCGCGCCGTCGCGCTGGCCGCGGCGCTGCTGCTGGCAGGCTGCAGCCATTCGACCGATACCAAAGAGACGCGGCCTCAGGCCTGGCTTCAGCCTGGCACCAAAGTCACTCTGCCGCCGCCCGGCATCAGCCCGGCAGTAAGCTCCCAGCAGCTGCTGACCGGCAGCTTTAACGGGCAAACGCAGTCCCTGCTGGTGATGCTCAACGCGGATGCGCATAAGGTCACGCTGGCCGGCCTCTCTTCCGTGGGCATTCGCCTGTTCCTGGCAACGTACGACGAGAGCGGTATTCATACCGAGCAGACTATCGTCGTGCCGCAGCTGCCGCCCGCCAGCCAGGTGCTGGCCGACGTAATGCTCAGCCACTGGCCGATTAGCGCCTGGCAGCCGCAGTTGCCGAAGGGCTGGACGTTAACGGACAATGGCGATCGGCGCGAGCTGCGCAACGCCAGCGGCAAGCTGGTGACGGAGATTGTCTACCTCCAGCGCAAAGGCAAGCGCGAGCCGATCAGCATCGAGCAACACGTATTCAAATACCACATCACCATTCAATATCTGGGTGACTGAGATGATTTATATATCCGCTGTTGGCATGGTCAACGCGCTGGGCAACTCGCCTGATGAAATTGCCGCCAACCTGGCTGCGGGCGTGGCGCCGGGCATGCACGCCCGGACCGGCTGGCTGCAGGGAATGCCCGAAGCGGTACTGGGCGGGGTGGAAGGCGAACTGCCGCTCATCCCGGACACCTTCTCTGCACACCGCACCCGCAACAACCAGCTGCTGCTGGCCGCGCTGGCGCAGATTCAGCCCGCCGTTGACGAGGCCATCGCCCGCGTTGGTCGCGACCGCGTGGCCGTGGTGCTGGGAACCAGCACCTCCGGGCTGGATGAAGGCGATGAGCACGTGCGTCTCATGACCGACGGCGAGACCAGCACGCGCTGGCAGTATCCGCAGCAGGAGCTGGGCGATCCTTCCCGCTTTCTCGCCAACTGGCTGCAGCTTGAAGGCCCGGCCTATACGATCTCCACCGCCTGCTCCTCCAGCGCGCGGGCGATGATCGGCGGCAAACGCCTGATCGAAGCCGGGCTGGTGGATATCGCCATTGTCGGCGGAGCAGACACCCTGAGCCGGATGCCCGTGAACGGCTTTAACAGTCTTGAATCCTTCTCCCCCACGCTCTGCGAGCCGTTTGGCCGGGACCGCCGGGGGATCACCATCGGTGAAGCGGCGGCGCTGATGGTATTAAGCCGGGAGCCCGCGGACGTGGCGCTGCTCGGCACGGGCGAATCCAGCGATGCGTACCATATTTCCGCCCCGCATCCGCAGGGCGACGGGGCGATAAGGGCTATCACTCAGGCGCTCAGCGAAGCGGGCATGCAGCCGGACGACATCGGCTACATCAACCTGCACGGCACGGCCACGCCGCTCAACGATCAGATTGAATCACAGGTGGTTCACGATCTCTTCGGAGAAAGCGTGCCGTGCAGTTCAACCAAACACCTTACCGGCCACACGCTGGGCGCTGCCGGCATTACCGAAGCGGCTTTGAGCTGGCTTATCCTGACGCGCGATCTGCCCTTGCCGCCGCAGGATTTTTCCCGCTACGCTCCGGACGAGACGCTGGCGCCGTGCGGCCTGCTGCACCAGAGCACCGCCCTGAAAAAGCCGGTGATTTTGTCTAACTCGTTCGCGTTTGGCGGCAATAACGCCAGCATTCTGCTGGGGAGAGCGTCATGAGCTATCTATCACCCGAAGCCTATTTGCCGCACGATGCGCCCATGATGCTGCTGGGGTCCGTTGAAAATGTGACGGATGACATGGCGGTCTGCCGCGTGGCGGTTGACAGGCAAAGCGTGCTGGCGCCGTTTCTCAATGCCGATGGCGACCTGCCGGGCTGGTACGCGCTCGAGCTAATGGCGCAGACCGTTGGCGTCTGGTCGGGCTGGCATCGTCAGCAGCAGGGGCAGGAACATATCGCGCTGGGCATGGTGCTCGGTGCGCGCGAGCTGGTCTGCGCCAGCGGGCGTTTCGCCAAAGGCTTAACGCTGGACATTACCGTTAAGCTGCTGATGCAGGACGAACGCTTCGGCAGTTTTGAATGCACGATTTGCGCAGGTGAAGAGACGCTGGCCACGGGCCGGGTCAATACCTTCCAGCCGAGTGCAGAAGAATTAACATCGCTTTTTAATCAGGGATCCCACGCATGAGTCGTTCCGTACTGGTCACAGGGGCCAGCAAAGGCATTGGTCGCGCCATCGCCCGCCAGCTTGCCGCTGACGGGTTTACCGTCGGCGTGCATTACCATCGTGATGCCGCAGGCGCGCAGGAGACGCTGGACGCCATCACGCAGGCGGGCGGCAGCGGCCGTTTACTCTCGTTTGACGTAGGCAACCGCGAGCAGTGCCGTGAAGTGCTTGAGCAGGAAATTGATGCCCATGGCGCATGGTATGGCGTGGTCAGCAACGCCGGAATTACCCGCGATGGCGCCTTTCCGGCACTGAGTGAAGACGACTGGGACAGCGTGATCCACACCAATCTCGACAGCTTTTATAACGTCATACACCCCTGCATTATGCCCATGATCGGCACCCGTCAGGGCGGGCGCATTATTACCTTATCCTCCGTCTCCGGCGTGATGGGCAACCGCGGCCAGGTGAACTACAGCGCGGCCAAAGCGGGCATTATCGGCGCCACCAAAGCGCTGGCAATCGAGCTGGCAAAACGCAAAATCACCGTGAACTGCATTGCGCCAGGGCTGATTGATACCGGCATGATTGAGATGGAGGAGGCCGCGCTGAAGGAAGCGATGTCCATCATCCCAATGAAACGTATGGGCCAGGCTGAGGAGGTCGCCGGGCTGGCAAGCTATCTGATGTCGGATATCGCGGGCTACGTCACCCGCCAGGTCATTTCGATTAACGGAGGAATGCTATGACGCGTCGCGTGGTGATTACGGGCATGGGCGGCGTCACCGCCTTTGGCGAGAACTGGCAGTCCGTTTCCAGCCGGCTGCTGGCGTATGAAAACGCCGTGCGTAAAATGCCGGAATGGCAGGTTTATGATGGCCTGCACACCATGCTGGGCGCGCCGATCGACGATTTCACGCTGCCGGAACACTATACCCGCAAGCGTATTCGCGCCATGGGCCGCGTGTCGCTGATGTCGACCCGCGCCACCGAGCTGGCGCTGGAGCAGGCGGGGCTGATTGGCGAAGCGGTGCTCACCAACGGGCAAACCGGCATTGCCTACGGTTCTTCGACAGGCAGCACCGGCCCGGTCAGCGAATTCGCGACCATGCTTACCGAAAAGCACACCAATAACATCACCGGGACAACCTACGTCCAGATGATGCCGCACACCACCGCGGTGAATACCGGCCTGTTCTTTGGACTACGTGGCCGCGTGATCCCAACGTCGAGCGCCTGTACCTCCGGCAGCCAGGCGATTGGCTACGCCTGGGAGGCAATTCGCCACGGGTATCAGACCGTGATGGTCGCGGGGGGCGCGGAAGAGCTTTGTCCGTCTGAAGCGGCGGTGTTTGACACGCTGTTTGCCACCAGCCAGCGCAACGACGAACCCAAAACCACCCCCTCGCCGTTCGATACGCAGCGCGATGGTCTGGTGATTGGGGAAGGCGCAGGCACCCTGATTCTGGAGGAGCTGGAGCACGCCAGAGCGCGCGGGGCCACCATCTACGGTGAGATCGTGGGCTTTGCCACCAACTGTGACGCGGCCCATATCACCCAGCCGCAGCGTGACACCATGCAGATTTGCATGGAGCAGTCGCTGGCGATGGCGGGGTTAAGCGCCCGGGATATGGGGTATATCTCCACGCACGGTACCGCCACCGACCGCGGCGATATCGCCGAAAGCCAGGCCACGGCCGCCATCTACGGTGACAGCGTGCCGGTTTCCTCGCTGAAGAGCTATTTTGGCCACACGCTGGGGGCCTGCGGCGCGCTGGAAGCGTGGATGAGCCTGCAGATGATGCGCGAAGGCTGGTTTGCCCCGACGCTCAATTTAACGCAGCCGGATGAGCAATGCGGGGCTTTAGATTATATTATGGGAGAAGCCCGTCAGATTGACTGCGAGTATCTGCAGAGCAATAACTTCGCGTTTGGCGGCATCAATACCTCGATTATCATTAAACGCTGGGCGTAACTATGTACCGGTTTGTACTGGGAAAAATTTCCACCCTTTGCGCGGACCCGCTGGCGTCAACGCTTGCAGATAAGGCACCTCAGGGTGCACGACAGGCCTCCTGGCTGGCGGGCCGGACGCTGCTCGCCAGAACATTATCCCCTCACCCGCTCCCCGACATCATTTACGGCGAGCAGGGGAAGCCGGCTTTTGCGAAGGGGGATCCGCTGTGGTTCAACCTGAGCCATAGCGGTGATGATATCGCCCTGCTGATGAGCGATGAAGGCGAAGTGGGCTGCGATATCGAAGTGATTCGCCCCCGCAAGAACTGGCAGGCGCTGGCCAACGCCGTTTTCAGCCTGACAGAGCATGACGAGCTGGAGCGTGAAGCGCCCGAGGAACAGCTTTCTGCCTTCTGGCGTATCTGGACGCGCAAAGAAGCGATTGTGAAACAGCGCGGCGGCAGCGCCTGGCAGATTGTCAGCATCGACAGCACGGCGCAGTCGCACTCGGTCAGCCAGCTGCAGCTCGGTTCTCTGAGCCTTGCCGTCTGTACCTCGACCCCTTACACCCTGACCACCGAGTCGATTATTCACGTCGGGGCAGGAAAATCACCAGTACACCCAGCATAATCAACGCGACGCCCAGCAGCCCATGCCAGGAGAAGTGCTCCCCCCAGCCGGGCAGCAGGATTGCCGCACCCCATACAAGGATATAGCTGAGGCTCAGCAAGGCATACGCTTTGCTGAGCGCCATGCGATGCAGCGCCAGATACCAGCAGCCCATGGAGGCAACGTATCCCGTTAACCCCAGCAGCAGCGCGCCCGTGCCGGACGAAACGTGCCACAGCGCGGAGATAAACGTCAGAAAATCGCTGACCGGCGGCAGAGCCTGCATGGCATCGCGCAGCAACAGCTGTGCGGCGCTGACTAACAGCACGCTGCATAACGCCCAGAACGCGCCTTTCACAGGCTTCCTCCCAGCACGATAATCCCCATGATAATGAACCCGACCCCCAGCCAGTGGTGCACAGCAACGTGCTCGCGCCAGAAGACCTTCGCCGCCAGCGTCACCCAGACAAAATTGAGGCTCAGCATAGGGTAAGCTACGCCGACGGGCAGGCGCTGCAGCACCACCAGCCAGACCAGCATTCCGCAGCCCAGCGCCAGCATCGCCAGGCCAAGCCACCGCATGATGTGCGCGCCACGCCGTCCGCCTTTCGCCGGACGGGTAGCCTGTTTCTGGCACAGCTGTCCCGCGCAGCTCAGCAGGCTTGCCAGTATGAGCCAGGTCCAGGTCATCACTTCGGCAGATACTCCAGCAGGGCCAGACGCCCCTGGATATAGAGATTGTCCGGCTGCGGTAAATTCGCCTCTGCAATATCGTCACGTTTAGACAGCAGCATCACCAGCGACACGCTTCCCTGCTTACGATGCGTTGCCAGCCACTGCGCGAAGTCGTCTTCACTGACAAAGCGATCTTTCGCATCGGGATAATCCAGCCCGTAGCGCAGCTCGCCGCTCTGAGCAAACAGCGTGATGTCACTGCGCTTCAGCTCCCACGCCAGGCCCGCAGCCACGCCAACGTTATTGGTCAGCACAAAGCGGCTGCCCTGAAGCGGCTCGCGCACAGTATCCACCAGCGACTGCGGCTGTTTGGAATCCACCACCAGGTTCGGAATGGCAAAACCAATCAACAACGCCAGACCCGCAGGACACAGCGCCGCCAGCCACCAGCGCCGCTGGCTCTGCCGCAGCGTAAACCAGCCTACCGCGCCCCAGATAAGGAACGCCACCACCGCGCAGAAGACTTTATACAGTTCGACCGACGTCCAGACCGGATGCTTAGCCAGCCCCCACGGCGAGACCGCCAGCGCCGCCACCACGCCGATAGCGCCAAACGCCAGGTTAATGCCGCCGTTAATGCGCAACGCTCTGGCCCCTTTTTCCGCCGCGAGGCAGGCATAGCGCGCCATCAGGATAGCCAGCGGGGCAAAACAGGGCAGGATATAGGTCGGCAGCTTGCCTTTAGCGATGCTGAAAAACAGCAGCGGCATCACCACCCACCCCAGCAGGTAGAAGCCGCCGCCCGCGTTTTGCCTGTCATTCCAGCCAAGACGCAGCGCGCCTGGCAGCAGCGCCAGCCACGGCAGGCTGCCCGCGAGCAGGAACGGCAGGTAATACCAGAACGGAGCTTTATGCTGCGCGTCGCTCTGGGCAAAACGCTGAATATGCTCAACCCAGAAGAAGTAGCGCCAGAAATCAGGCTCGCGGTGCGCAATGGCCAGCCCCCACGGCAGAACAATCAGCACGCAGCTCAGGACCGCGAGCCAGCCAAAAATCAGCACCTCTTTCCAGCGCTTTTGGGCAACCACCCACGGCAGCACGCCGATCACCGGTACCGCCAGCGCCAGAAAGCCTTTGGTCATCACCCCCATGCCGCAGGCCAGCCCAAGCAGCACATAGCCGCCCGCTTTTCCGGCCACGGTGCGCGCCTGTGAGGCGAGCCAGAAGCTGCACATCGCCGCCACCAGCCACAGGGTGACGATGGGGTCCAGCACCGCATAGGTGCCGATGCCATACACCAGGAACAGGGTCAGGAAGATCAGGCCGGAGAAAATGGCCGTACGCTTATCCCGCCAGAGACGCCAGGCCATCCAGATCACCAGCAGCGCCGCGAGCCCGGTGGAGAAGATCGACCCGGCGCGTACGGCAAAGTTCGTGTGCCCGAACAGCCATTGTCCGATAGTGTTGATCCAGTAGCCGGCAATCGGCTTTTCAAAGTAGCGCAGCCCGAGGAAATGCGGGACAACCCAGTCACCCGTTGCCAGCATTTCGCGGCTGATTTCCGCATAGCGCGTTTCATCAGGCTGCCACAGCAGGCGAATATCGACCGGAATGAAGTAATAAACGATAAACAGTGCGAAAAGCGCTACGCCATAACGGGCTGTTTTCATGGGACCGGACTCACGGTTTGTTGATAGCCAAGCCAGCCTTCCCGGCCAGCCAGTTCATTACGGACGACTTTACCCACGGGCAGGGTGCTGAGGTCGTCCGGCAGCAGCTCGCTCAACGGACAGAACGCAATGCCTTCCTGAGCGGCCATCGTCAGCAGTTCATCGAAATCATGCTGCCAGGCAATCCCTTCCACTTCTGCATGGATGGTATAGACCGGCGTTCCGGCGTCACGATGGATGCGGTCCAGAATGTAGCGATTAAATGCTTCCGCCTTCACCTCGCGCCCCACCACCTCATCCCACGTGGGAAGCGTGACCGGAATTTGCACCGTACCGTAGCGATTTTCGCCCAACAGCGGCAAAAACGGCCCGGTTCCACGACAGTCGCTATTGTAGCGAAACGCGAAATGCTCTTTGGCTTTGACCACCCGCTGGTCGGCACGCCATCCCGCCACGGCGGAGCAGCGCACGGGCTGACCGATGATGGCCTCAAGCTCCAGCATTCCACGCTCGACCTCACGGGACAGGCGCGGGATATCCCAGACGCCCGCCCACGCCTGCCAGGCGTGATGATCCCAGGCATGCAGGCCGACCTCGTGTTGCTGCGCCGCCGCGCGGATAACCGCTTCATTACCCGCGCCGATGCGTCTGCCGGGCCAGGCGGTGCCGGCCAGCAAAATATCCCAGCCGTAGAGGGATGCCGCGCGCGAGCGCAGCATTTTGAACAGAAATGCCGGTTTAACCAGACGCCATAAATGGCGTCCCATGTTGTCAGGCCCCACGCTGAAGAAAATGCTGGCACGCACGCCGTGCCTGCTCAGCAGTTCCAGCAGTCTGGGCACGCCGTCACGCGTTCCCCTGAAGGTGTCGACATCAATGCGTAAACCGACTTTTTTCATGAGGCCTGTTCCGATAGCTCCACGGTGCGCAGGAAGAAGTCGAGCGTTTCATCAATGGTCTGCTCCATCTTCACCGTCGGCGTCCAGTTCAGGCAGCGCTTCGCGTTGCGGATGCTTGGCTTACGGTGCTCGACGTCCTGGTAGCCCTTACCGTAGTAGCTGCTGCTTTCCACTTCGCGGAAACCGGCAAACGGCGGGAAGCGATCGCGCAGCGGGTGGCGCTCAAAGCTGGCCAGCAGCATCTCTGCCAGCTCGCGAATGCTCGCCTCGTTTTCCGGGTTACCGATGTTAATGATCTCACCGTTGCAGCGGTTATCTTTGTTCTCAATGATGCGGAACAGGGCTTCGATACCGTCGCTGATGTCCGTAAAGCAGCGTTTCTGGCTCCCACCTTCAATCAGCTTGATAGGCGAGCCTTCGACCAGGTTCAGGATCAGCTGAGTGATCGCGCGGGAGCTGCCGATTCGCGCCGCGTTCAGGTTATCCAGACGCGGACCCATCCAGTTAAACGGACGGAACAGGGTAAAGCGCAGACCCTCTTTCTCGCCGTAGGCCCAAATTACGCGGTCCAGCAGCTGCTTGGAGACAGAGTAGATCCAGCGCTGCTTGTTGATCGGCCCGACCACCAGGCTGGAGGCATCCTCATCGAAGTTTTTGTCGGTACACATGCCGTACACTTCAGAGGTGGACGGGAAGATGATGCGTTTGTCGTATTTCACGCAGTCGCGGATGATCTTCAGGTTCTCTTCGAAATCCAGCTCGAACACGCGCAGCGGGTTACGGGTGTACTCAATTGGCGTGGCGATGGCGACCAGCGGCAGCACCACGTCGCATTTTTTAATGTGATATTCGATCCACTCGGAGTGAATGCTGATATCCCCTTCCACAAAGTGGAAGCGCGGGTTGTTGAGGAAACGGCTGATGGCGTCAGAGCCGATATCCAGACCGTAAATCTCGTAGTTATCGTCTTTGAGCAGACGTTCGGTCAGGTGGTTCCCGATAAAGCCGTTCACGCCGAGGATCAGCACGCGCGTGCGGCGCTTGATGGCAACCACCGGCGCGCTGGTGATCAGCGCCCCAGCCACCAGCCCCAGAGACTGCGCCAGCTGCGTGCCCTGAACGTACAGGCCGTTGTCGGTCTGCCCGGTGACGATCTCCAGCGCCTGCTCGCCGCAGCTCACAATCAGCGGGGAGACGGAGACGACGGTGCCCGGCTTAGCGGCCGGGATATCGTCACGCACGCGGGATTTCCAGACGATAAATTTGCTTACGCCCGCAAAGCTGTACGCGCCCGGCCACGGGTCGGTCACGGCGCGCACCAGGTTGTGCAGCTGGCGGGCGGGTTTATTCCAGTCCAGGCGACCATCTTCCGGCGCGCGGCGGCCAAAGCAGCAGGCCTTGCTTTCGTCCTGCTCGGTCTCGCTGAAGGTGCCGTTGAGGATGGCTGGCAGCGCGTCACGCAGCAGGCTTTGCGCCGCGGTGCAGAGTTTATGATGCAGCTCAAGCGCGGTTTCATCCGCGTCGATTGCCACGCGCTGCTGGGCGACGATGGCCCCGGCATCTGCGCGGCGTACCATGCGGTGCAGCGTCACGCCCGTTTCCGTTTCGCCGTTGACCAGCACCCAGTTCAGCGGCGCGCGGCCACGGTAGGCGGGCAGCAGAGAGCCGTGAAGGTTAAACGCCCCTTTTGCGGCCAGGCCTAAGATCTCGTCGCAGATCAGGTTGCGATAGTAGAACGAGAAGATGACATCAGGTGCGAGCGCGCGGATGCGATCCACCCACAGCGGGTGGTTGACGTCGTCCGGAGCATACACCGGAATACCGCGCTCGGCGGCGATACGCGCCACGGAGCCGAAGAAGTGATTCTCTCCCGCCACGTCCGGATGGGTAAAGATTGCAGCAATGTCATAGCCCGCTTCCAGCAGGGCCAGCGTGCCCGCGCACCCCATATCGTGATAGGCAAATACAACGGCTTTCATGGGTGGTTTTCCTCTTGAGATGCTTTGTGTTCCTGACGGACAACACGTTGAATAAAGTAGCGCGGACGTGCGCGAACATCGTTATAGATACGGCCTATGTATTCACCGAGCAGGCCCATTCCGACGAACTGGGCGCCGATGAACATAAACAGCACGGCAAAAAGCATGAAGACCCCTTCCGCCGCCCACTGCGGGCCAAAGACCAGCCGCAGCACCACCAGCAGGACGGACAGCGTAAAGCCGGCCAGGGCGATGATGCTGCCGAACACGCTCAGCAGGCGCAGCGGCGTGGTGGTCAGGCAGGTGACGAGGTCGTACATCAGGTTGATGAGACGCATAAAGCTGTACTTCGATTCCCCGTGCTCGCGCTCGGCATGCAGGACCGGAATTTCCGTTGCCTTGCGGGCAAAGGTGTTGGCGAGGATCGGAATAAAAGTGCTGCGCTCATGGCAGTGCAGCATGGCGTCGACAATATGGCGGCGGTAGGCGCGCAGCATGCAGCCGTAATCGCCCATTGCTTTACCGGTGGTGCGCTGAATAAGGCGGTTGATGGTGCGTGACGCCAGCTTGCGGAACAGGCTGTCCTGGCGGTTCTGACGCACCGTGCCGACCACGTCATAGCCTTCATCGGCTTTCGCCACCAGGCGCGGGATCTCCTCCGGCGGGTTTTGCAGATCCGCGTCCAGGGTGATAATCAGATCGCCCGTAACGTGGCTGAACCCGGCCATAATGGCGGAGTGCTGGCCATAGTTACGGTTAAGCAGCACGGCGACAATATGGCTGCCTTCGGCCTGGGCGGCTTCGGTCAGCATCAGCGCGGAATCATCGCTGCTGCCGTCGTCCACCAGCAAAATTTCATAGGCTTTGCCCAGCGTATCGCAGGCTGCCGTGGTGCGGCGGATCAGCTCGGGCAGGCTCTCCTGCTCGTTATAAACAGGGATGACCACAGAAACTTTTTGTACAGGCGGTGCGCTGAACATATCAATGTCCTGCAAGCTGATGGAGCGCGGTAATGACGCGGGTTGTGTCGTCATGAGTCATGTCCGGGAAAAGAGGGAGAGAACAAATACGCGCGCTGTTCCATTCCGAATTCGGAAGCGATACATCAGGAAAACGCTCGCGGTAGTATTTTTGGGTGTGCGCCGCGCGGAAATGAAGGCCGGTGCCGATGCCTTGCTCCTTCAGCGCCGCCATCAGGTTGTCGCGTGAGATCCCGCAGCGCGCTTCATCAACGCGAATAATAAACAGGTGCCAGGCGTGAACGTGCGGCCATGACGGAATGCTCAGCGGCTGGAACGGCGTATCGGCAAGCTCGCGCAGGTAGCGTTGCGCGATTGCCTCGCGGCGTAGGTTGGCCTCTTTCAGCTTACCCAGCTGTACCAGCGCCAGCGCGGCGTTGATATCTGCGAGGTTGTACTTAAAGCCCGGGGAGATCACTTCGGCCTGCGGCGCGCGGCCGTGCGTCTGGCGGTCATAGGCATCCACGCCCAGGCCGTGGAATTTCAGGCTGCGGATCCGCGCGGCAAGCCGGGCGTTATCCGTGACGACTAAACCACCTTCCGCGCAGGTCATGTTTTTGATGGCGTGGAAGGAAAAAATCGCCGTGCCTTTCCAGCCCACGTGACGGTTCTTGTAGTACGTTCCGGCGGCATGGGCCGCGTCTTCAATCACCGTAATACCGTGACGCTCACCGACGGCATGAATGGCGTCGATATCACACGGCGCGCCGGCGTAATGCACGGGAATAATCGCTTTGGTACGCGGGGTAATGGCGGCTTCAACCGCTTCCGGCGTCACCATCAATGTCTCGTTGTCCACATCGATCATGACCGGCGTGGCGCCCAGCAGCACGATCATATTCAGCGTGGAGACCCAGGTTTGGGAGGGGGTAATGACCTCATCGCCCGGACCAATATCCAGCGCCATCAGCGTGACGTGCATGCCCGCCGTCGCCGAGCAGACGGCAATCGCGTGCTGGTTCCCCGTCAGCTGACAAAATGCCGCTTCAAGTTCCTGATTTTTAGGCCCGGTGGTGATCCAGCCGGAGGTTAAAACCTCCTGCAACGCCGCTAATTCCTCACTGCCCATCGACGGGCGGGAAAAAGGCAAAAAATCACTCATCATTAATTTCCTTGCAATAAGAATGGCACGCGCTTGATATTAACCAATTACTTTTTCGTTTATTTCAACGAACCATAAACTCATATCAAGGTATCGTTCATTTCTTAGGGAAAAATTAAGATGCGTAATTAAGATGTGACCAAATCAATATTAATTCATTTATAAACAATAACTTATGTAATTATGAATTATTTATTTCGTGATCGAACTCAATTTTTACAAAATGTTATTTTAAACCAAACATAAACAAACAAAAAAAATCCCGGTTATTTCAGAGAAAGAAGAAATAACCGGGAACTTTTCTTTTTAGTTAACTGTCGCGCTTATTTTAAGTTATCGGGAAAGTTTTTCGGTAACTCGCTGGCCGCGCAGGCAATCACGCTTTCGTTGTTCGCACCGCAGTCGCGTACAAAGGTGATGGTGGCAAATTCGTCAATCACTTCTGTTGGATATGCCGGCCCCGCATCGCGATAGCTGTTCATCAGCGGAATATGGTCGTTCTGGAAGCAGACGGTTTTTTCCGGGTTGTTCATGACCCAACGCGGGAAGAAGATGGTGCCGTGAAACAGTTTGTCGCCCAGGTTCACAATCAGGCTAACGTCCGTACCGGTTGGCTCGGTCCAGGAGATTTTATAGATGCTCTCCCCTACCCGCACGATGTAAGCCTGCTGATCTTTAACCCAACGGTTCGCCACCAGACCGCTGTGAATACGGTAGTCGAGAGTAGTCTCGTTTTTGACGTAAATTTCGTAATTCCAGCCGTTGTCATAGGTATAAACCAGATGTTTGCCAACGAAGCCGCTTAAGTCGTGTTTGTCGAATGTGTTCATAAGATGTCTCCTTCGTTTTGATGAGACGATCTTAAGCCTTCAAAAAATGAATGAATAACGCTATGTTTTAATCAAATTCATCCAAATTTTAGATAAATCATGCACAAGACGACGCTGGAACAGTGGGCCTTACTGGAAAAAGTGGTGGATGCGGGCAGCTTTGCCAAAGCTGCGGAAGAAACCCACCGCAGTCAGTCCTCGGTGAGCTATAACCTGTCGCTGCTGCAGGAGCGGCTGGGCGTGGCGCTGCTGGCGCCGGAGGGGCGCAGGGCGGTGTTGACCCCGGCCGGTGAACTGCTTCTCGGCCAGGTGAAACCGCTGCTGAAAGCGTTTTCGTATGTCGAGACGCGCGCGGCGACCCTTCGTAACGGGATGCGCACGCGGCTGGACCTGGTGGTGGACTCGATTTTCCCACGCCGCCGCCTGTTCGCCATTCTGCGTCAGTTCCAGCAGCAGTATCCGCAAACTCAGGTCCGCCTCACGGAGGTGCTGGAAAATACCCGCGCCGATGCCATGAACAACGAGGCCGATGTGATGGTTTTAACCCGCCGCCAGGACATTACCGGGCTCGGCGAATGGCTGATGAACATTGACTTTGTCGCCGTGGCGCATCACCGGCATCCCCTCTTTAGCCTCGACGCGCCGCTGAATGATGAGATGCTGCGCCCGTGGCCGCTAATCCAGATTGCGGACAGCCAGAACGCCGCGCGGGCTGCCGGCGAGTCGTGGACGTTCTCGACCATCGACGCTGCCATAGAGGCGGTCGTCTCGCAGGTCGGCTACGGCTGGCTGCCAGAGGAACGCATTCAGCCCCAGCTGGAACAAGGCGTACTGAAACTCCTCCCGCTGAGCCACGGCGTTCGTCGGGCCACGCCGCTGCATCTGATCGTGAAGCGCACCCTCGCCCCGCTGGATGAGCAGGTTGAAACCCTGCTGCGCCTTTTTAGCCAGGAGCCGTCATCATCACCTGCTACGCTTTAAGGTCCGAACGTTAAAACGATAAGGAGCTGATGATGAAAATCGACTTTGCGGGGAAAGTGGCCCTGGTCACCGCCTCAACCGGCGGGATCGGGTTTGCCATTGCCAGAGGCCTGGCAGAAAGCGGCGCGGAAGTGATCGTTAATGGCCGCAGCACCGACTCGGTGAACAAAGGTATTCAGCAGCTACAGCAGGTTGTGCCTGGCGTGCAGGTGCGTGCCGCCATTGCCGATCTCAGCACCGCGGAAGGGGTTGAATCGCTGCTGAAGGTCGCGAGCGACGTCGATATTCTGGTGAACAACGCCGGGATTTACGGCCCGCAGGATTTCTATGGCACCGACGATGAAACCTGGGAGCGCTACTGGCAGACCAACGTGATGTCCGGCGTGCGCCTCTCCCGCGCCCTGCTGCCGGGCATGGTGAAAAAAGGCTGGGGCCGCGTGGTGTTTATCTCCTCCGAGTCAGCCTGCAATATCCCGGCAGACATGATCCACTACGGGGTGACCAAAACGGCACAGCTTTCGCTGGCGCGCGGGCTGGCGAAGTTCGTGGCGGGAAGCGGTGTGACGGTGAACAGCGTGCTGCCGGGCCCGACGATGTCCGACGGTTTCGCTGAAATGATGAAAGATGAGATCGAGAAAACCGGTAAATCGCTGGAGCAGCTGGCGAAAGAATTTGTCATGACCAACCGCCCCAGCTCGGTTATCCAGCGCGCCGCCACCGTTGAAGAGGTGGCTAATATGGTGATTTATGTCTGTTCGACGCAGGCCTCCGCCACCTCAGGCGCGGCATTGCGCGTCGATGGTGGCGTGGTGGATGACATTATTTAATGTCGTCAGGCGGCGCTGCCCGCGACACGACGGGCGGTAATGTAACGATCCTGCCAGTAGTCATCAGTCAGGGTTGAGACCGTTACGCCCTGGCTGCTGGAGGCATGAATAAACTGGCTGTTACCGATATACACGCCAACGTGCCTGCGGTTCGGTCCCGTCTGGAAGAAGACCAAATCTCCCGCCTTCAGACGGTATTGCGCTACCTGTACACCACGATGGATCTGCTCACTCGTCGTGCGCGGCAGATAAAGATGCGCCGCATCGCTGAACAGATGCTGCATAAGCGCGGAGCAATCCACTCCGCGGTGCGTGGTGCCGCCCCACTGATAGTGAGTCCCTTTCCATTTCTGGTATTGATCCAGTATCCGGGAGCGGAGTGGGCCTGTCTCCTGGTGAAGCAGGGCCGACTTCACCGGCGATTCCGCAAATGTGCTATCGGCGGAGATCATCGATGCGGGCAACTGAAAACTCAGTGCGGAAAACGAAGCAAAACTTAACGTGAGGATTGAAATAAGCGATCTGAATGTCATATCTAAACAGGAGCTAAGAGTGAATTTATCCTTACCTGTGGGGGCCAACGTTCCCCCGAAATATCTTTCGATGTGGCGATAATATAGACTGCTCACTTTTTCACCAATCATTATTGAGGCCAAAATTGGACTCACTTTCAGATCGCAAGATTGAGAAAAAAAAAGGTGGTGATGTAAGGACTGTTCAGATAAAGCAGGTAAACTGATCGACAGAATGTGTAATTCAGCTAAGACGTATTTATGACCAATATGATTGCCGACGAGACGGTGGCGAAATCCAGCGTGCTCTCTGTCTTTGACTTTGACGGGACGCTCACGCACCACGACAGCTTTATCCCTTTCCTGCGTTTTGCCTTTGGGAAACGCTACTTTGCGGGTCGTCTGGTGCGCATGGCGCTGCCCACGCTCCACTGCGTGCGCCGCAAGCTGACGCGTGATGAGCTGAAGGAAGTGCTGATTAAAACGTTCCTGACAGGCGTGGACGAACACTGGCTACGCCAGCAGGCGGAAGCCTTTTGCGAAAAATACTGGAACAAGCTGATGCGCCCCGAAGGGGTTCTGGCGGTGGCGGCTGAGGTGAATTCCGGCGCGGAAGTGACGATCTGCTCTGCGTCGCCGGCGCTGGTGCTCCAGCCGTGGGCGGACAGGCTCGGCATTAAGCTGATTGGCACGCAGCTGGAAGTGAAGGACGGCAAGCTGACGGGACGCATTACGGGCAATAACTGCCGCTGCGCCCAGAAAGTGGCGAGGCTGGAGAAGGTGTATGGCGATCTGAACGACTATCATCTGCGAGCCTGGGGCGACACCCGCGGCGACCACGAACTGCTGGCCGCGGCGCAGGATCCTCACTGGCGGCACTTCCATCACCCACGCAAGCGCCGGAATTCACCGATTAAGGGTTAGGTGCGGTCTGTTGCCCTCACCCCAGCCCTCTCCCACAGGGAGAGGGAGAAAAGCGGTGCATCAGGCCTCACGTTTCCCCGGGAACAATACGCTCGCAATAATCCCCAGCGCCAGCACACCTAACACCACAAACAGGCTGGCCGTCGCGCCAATGCTGTAACCGTGGTGCCAGAAGTGATCGGTCGCATTCAGACCCAGCTTGAACGCCACGAAGAACAGCAGCAGCACCACCGCTTTCTCCAGGTGCACCAGATACTGCTTAAGCGCTTCCAGCACAAAGTAGAGGGTACGCAAGCCGAGAATGGCGAACATCATGGCGCTGTAGATAATCAGCGGCTCGCGGCTTACCGCAATAATCGCCGGTACGGAGTCAAACGCGAACATCACGTCAGAGAGTTCCACCACCGCCACGCAGAGCAGCAGCGGCGTTGCGTAGCGCTTCGCCTTCTTCACGCGGCCAACCGTTACGTCCTGGTTTTCCGGCTTTTCAAGCTCCGCATCGACCTCTTTCTGCGTCAGGATAAACGCGTTGCTGCTGATTTTGGGCCAGACGGGATAGAAGCGTTTCACCAGGCGATAGGCAAGGTGACCCGAGTAATCTTCCACTTCGTCACTCTCTTCATTGCGCTTGAGCATCATCACCGCCGTCCAGCCGACGACCAGCGCAAAAATAACCTCCACGTAAGGCCCCAGGCTCAGCAGGCTGGTGCCGATCGCCACGAAAATACCGCGGAAGACAATCGCCCCCAGCACGCCCCAGTAGAGCACACGGTGACGGTACTTATCCGGCACGCCGAACCAGGCAAAGATCGCCATCATCACGAACAGGTTATCGATGGAGAGCACCTCTTCCAGCGCGTAACCGGTGAGGAACAGGCTCGCCATCTCGGCGCCGTGGTGGATGTACAGAAAACCGGCGAAGGCCATCGCCATCGAGAACCAGAAAACGGACCACATGGCCGCACTTTTCAGCGAAACAGGTTTATCGTGACGGTGCATGAAGAGGTCGATAAACATCGCCCCAACGGCCATCACCACAAAGACAACAACGGTTTCAGTCGGGAAACCGAGATGAGCAGAAGCCATGAATCTATCCTTAACCTTCATCTGCGCGCTGGCAGAGGCAACGTTTGCAACAAAAAAAAGAAAACGCCCGTATCACCGGGCAAGAGAATAATAATAACACTTCTTGACGCCAGCCCGGCAATGTAAATGTGATGTTAAAAGTGCCAGGATTTCTCTTACGTCTTCCGGGAAGGCAACGTGTTCTTCCGGAGATTATTCTTTCATTATTATGAAAGTTTTATTATCTGAGCTGACCCTGACATTCGGTAAGTAGTAAATAAGCCGTAAAATTCTCACACTGAATTGCTGATAAAACCCTGATAAAAACAACTTAACTCATTGATTTTAAAGCCACCAAAGACAAATCATGACGTTCTCACTTTATTTTTTTTAAACGCTTGTTAACCTGACCCAGAAAAATATTCAGACTTCTTGTAATGGAAGTTTTTCACATGGACTGGTAAGCGATGATGAATATCCACCTTAATGTTTCATATTAGCGGAATATCCACATCCCGTGACCACAACAACGCTTTCGAGTGACTAACCCGAAATAATACTGTTCTACCTTTTACACACTGAGGAATATTTTAAAAAATGAATAAATCCGTTATTACCATGGGATTTTTATTGGCTGCAATTGCCAGTCCTTCCAGCCATGCAGCGCCAGGTAAAGGCGCAGGGACCATTGAATTCACGGGTATGATTACCGCGAGCACCTGTGATGTCGATATTAACGGTCAGGGGGGGAACCCAACGATCGATATGGGTACCATCTCGTCTTCAGCATTTAAAGAAAAAGGTGACGTTGCGGGTATTCACCGTATCCAGATAGAACTGTCTAACTGCGATACCGCCGTCCTTAAATCAGCCGGAGCACGATTTGGCGGTGCCTATGATGCTAATGATAATAATCTGCTCGCGCTTAAAACCGGTGGCGACGCCGCAACGGGTTTGGGTATTGAATTCCTGAATGAAGATGGAACATCGTTAAAACTGGGCGACAACCCGAATAAATTTGTTCCTATTACCGGTGATGGCACCGCGGGGGCAGCCACCCTGCTGTATTCAGCCCGTTATAAATCATCCCTGGATGCTGTGACCGCCGGTAAGGCAGATGCGGTTGCGGATTACACCATTATCTATAAATAAATCATTCAACTCAGTTCCGGGCAATGAATAACAGCCCGGAACGCAAGGACGTTTTATGTTAAGGAAACGCTATCTGACGCTGCTGGCTCTGCTCTTTGGCTCTTGTATGTCACACGCCAGTGTGACCTTATCCAATACGCGGGTGGTATATCATGCGGACAAGAAAGAGAGCAATATTACAGTCAGAAATAATACTGCCAGCCCGTTCCTGGTACAGAGCTGGGTACAGGGCAAAGATTCACAGGGCACCAAAGCCCCGTTTATTGTGACGCCACCGCTTTTTCGCATGGATGCAGGTAAGTCCAACGCGCTCCGTATTATCTATAACGGCGCGCCTTTACCGCAGGATCGCGAGTCGCTTTTCTGGATCAACGTAAAATCGATCCCCTCCTCTTCCAGAGAGGATATTAATAAACTGCAGATAGCGGTAAATACCCGGATCAAATTATTTTATCGTCCGTCAAATTTAATGGATGAACCCACGGATATTAGTAAGAATGTGCAATGGTCTGTTAAAAATAACGAACTCATTGTACGCAACAACTCGTCTTATTACATTTCCTTTGCGGAGGTGAAGATCAATAACAAAGCATGGTCAGAGATTGACATGCTCGCGCCTAAAAGCAGCACAACATTCACGCTCAGGAACACGCTTTTGAAAAACAA
The DNA here is from genome assembly GCF_014895985.1 of Enterobacter cloacae complex sp. P2B. Taxonomy (NCBI): domain Bacteria; kingdom Pseudomonadati; phylum Pseudomonadota; class Gammaproteobacteria; order Enterobacterales; family Enterobacteriaceae; genus Enterobacter; species Enterobacter cloacae complex sp. P2B. The sequence continues at coordinate 117,324 of NZ_JADBQQ010000003.1, forward strand.
TGCCACCGTGCAATGGAAATATATCAATGATTATGGCGGCAACAGCCAGTTAATCACACAAAAAATAGAATAACGATTTTAAAACAATAACCTCACAGGGGTATTTTTTCATGACTATATTTTGGGGCATTCGTCCAGCGCTTTGCTTTGCCTGGATATTACCCAGCGCATTATACGCCAGTGATTACTTCGACCCGGCCTTTCTGGAAACGGGTGGCGCGCCGCGTACCGCCGTCGATCTTTCTCTCTTTGAGAACAAAGAGAGCCAGACACCCGGCGTTTATCGTGTTGACCTGTTTCTTAACAATAAAATGTTCGACACGCGCGATATCACGTTTCGACTCGAAGAGAACGCGCAGCATAAAAATATCCTCGCACCGTGCCTCAGCGAGGAGACGCTCCAGTCGTTTGGTGTTAAAACGGCGGCATTCCCGTTGCTCCGGGACGATACCCAGGGCTGCGCGAATCTGTCGGCGATCCCTCTCGCAAGCAGCGAATTTGACTTCAGCGAGCAGGCGTTAAGGCTCAGCATTCCCCAGGCGGCCCTGGACAGCCACGCTCACGGCTACATCGATCCTGCGCGTCGGGAACAGGGTATTCCGGGCCTGATGCTCAGCTACAACTACAGCGGCGCCACGTGGACCTCGCACAACGGGACGGGAACCGATAGCCAGTACCTCAGCCTGCGTCCGGGACTGAACGTTGGACCCTGGCGTTTACGCAATTTCTCGACCTGGAGTAACAGCCAGGGACAAGCTGGGCGCTGGGAATCGGTTTATACCTATCTGCAGCGTGATATCAGCGCCCTGAATAGCCAGCTGATTGTCGGGGATAACAGTTCTACCACAGAAGTCTTTGATAGCACCCCGTTTCGCGGCGTTCAGCTTTACTCGGATGAACAGATGCTTCCGGGCAGCCTGCGAGGCTATGCGCCGGTGATCCGCGGTATTGCTCGTACTAATGCCCAGATCACTATTTTTCAGAACGGCTACAGCATTTATCAAAGCTATGTCCCGCCCGGTGAATTTGTCATCAACGATCTTTACCTCGGCAGCAGCGGCGAGCTGAAAGTTGTGGTGAAAGAGGCGGATGGCAGCGAACAAGTCTCTTTAGTGCCTTACGCGTCGTTAGCGGTTATGCAGCGGGAAGGGCAATACAAATATGAAGTCATTAGCGGCAGCTATCGTTCCAGCAGCAGCGATGCTGAGAATGCCCTGTTTTCACAAGGGAGCCTGATTTACGGTCTGCCGTGGGAAACCTCGATATACGGAGGCATGCAGGCCGCCAGTCAATATCAGTCCCTGCTTTTTGGCATGGGTAAAAACATGGGCGATTTTGGCGCACTGTCATTTGATATTACCCAGGCCTGGGCCACCACTAAACAGGCAGAGAAAAACCGGGGACAGTCGCTACGCCTGCGCTATAACAAAAATTTGCTGTCTACCGGCACTAACGTTGCGATTGCGGGCTATCGCTACTCGACGTCCGATTTCTACACGCTCGGTGAAACCCTGAGCAGCTATCACTCGCAACCCTCGCGCCTGGATCGACGCCGTAGCCGTACAGAACTGACGCTAAACCAAAACCTGGGAGAAAACCTCGGCTATCTCTCCGCCATGCTGGTCAGCGAGGACTACCACACGAGCCAAAAACGCACGACCTCCGCCACGCTGGGCTATGGCAACAGCTGGAACGGGATCAGCTATAGCCTGAATTACAACCACTATCTGAACGTGACAAAAGAGGATAACCAGCGTCTCTATAACCAGGACAATCTGTTCAGCCTGAGCGTGAGCGTCCCTCTGGACAAATGGCTCCGCTCCACACGTGCCGGTTACACCTTCTCTGCGGCGGAAAAACGCTCGCCAGGCCACAGTGTTTCCCTGAGCGGCAGCGCCCTTGAGGACAATAACCTGAACTGGAGCGTACAGCAGAATATCAACCCAGGGAGCCAGGCAAACAGCAGCGATGCCTCGCTTAGCTATAACGGACGCTATGCGCAGGTTGGCGCCGGGTATGGCTATAGCCGGGACGCGCAGCGGCTGAATTACAGCCTGCGCGGGGGCGTGCTGGTTCATCCTCATGGCGTCACGCTGGCGCAGTCGCTGGGTGAAACGGTCGCTCTGGTTGAAGCGCCGGATGCCGCAGGTGTCAGCGTCCGTAACCACACTGGCGTGCGCACCGACCCCTGGGGCTATGCGGTGGTGCCTTACCTGACACCTTATCAGGAGAGCAATATCCAGCTGCGTCCCGATACATTACCTGACGATGTCGAGCTGGAAAGTAACAGCCATAAAGTCGTTCCCACCCGGGGGGCTATCGTTCGGGCACGTTTCACCACGGCGGTGGGTAAACGCCTGATGATGACGCTGAAAGATGCGCAGGGCAAACCCGTTCCGTTCGGTGCCATTGTTTCTCAGAATACCACCAGCAGCATTGTGGGTGATGAAGGCAGCGTATTCCTCACCGGGATGGCGGAAAAAGGGACGTTAGACGTGAGCTGGGGTAAGAAACCCGATCAGCGTTGCCAGGTTCACTATCAGCTTTCTGGCCAGGAACCCACGATTAGCGGAATTGTGCAGTTAACGCAGACCTGCAAATCATCCGTTAATAAATAAAGGAATTAAAAATGAAAAAATTAACGTTACTCGCGTGCCTGGCAGCAGGGGGATTGATGGGCGCGCCAGCTTATGCTGATGTTGTAGGAAGCTGCTGGCCAACATCAACCGTATCTGGCCAGGCGCACAAGTTTGATATTATCGAAAACCTTACTGCCGACGACGTACCCGGCACAACCCAATCCACATGGAATAATAAAGGTAATTTTAATGGTATCTGCCTCTGTCAGGACTCCAGCGTGCCAGAAAGTATCTTATTTCGATTTACCAGTACGAAACTGGGCACAGGAGGCGGCAAACGTAACGCAGACTTTATCTATTATCCTCTGGATGCGGAAAAGGGTATTAATATCGGTATAAATGTCGTTCTTGGTGGCGAGGATGAATTGCGGTATATCCCGGTTGATTTGAGTAATACCGCCGGTGTTGATAATGGACGTCCTGCGACAAATAACTGTGATGATAAAAACGACCATACTCTGTTCGCAACCGGCTCCAGCGGGACTGTCTCTCTGGAATTAACTAAACCGCTTCCTTCAGGCCGCATTGATATTCCTATGCAGGAATTAGTGACCATTTTTGCCAAAAAACAGACGGGGAGTTATGACACCTCCAGACCTTTTGTCACACTTAATTTCCAACTGTCAATTGATATTCCACCACAATGCATGATTAATGACGGGCAAACCATCAAGGTCCCGTTTGGCAGTATTACCGCGAATGAATTTAAGCCCGAGGCCACCGGTAAGCAAAAAAGCGTGGATATTCGTGTGACTTGCAAAAATCCTGAAGATGAAAGCAAGGTGAGTATTAAGTTCCGCGCGTCCGATTTTAATGGCTCTGGTTTTATCAAGACCCATAATGATGAAGGTGAGCGCAATGATTTAGGGATAAAACTTGAACACAACGGGAATAAAATTGATGGCAGCAGTTCGGCCGTACCAACGCAGGAGGGGAATGTCACTATTATAGCAACACCTGTCCAACAAGGAGAAAAGTCTCCACAACCGGGAAAATTTGAAGCCACATCCACGCTGGATTTCGAGTTTAAATAAAGAAAAAACTTAATACAGCGTAGAAACCTCTTATTTCCCGGCAACACATAGCGCTATACAAATGAGTTGCCGGGTATGAAAAATGGATTTGTATAAGGATATATACTATGAAACTCAAAACGAAAACGCGTGTAGCGCTTTGCGTTGCAGCTTTATCAGGTACTGGCATCACGGCATCACAGGTTATCGCCAGCGATATCGAGCCTTATTCTGTCCCTGTATCTATTAAGGGTGAAAAACAAAAAGACTATTTCGGTATGACGATGACCACGATCGGTAAGTTTTCCGATAAGGACAATGGTTCGCATATCGCGGGTGAAGATATTGTCATTACGGCCCCCTGGGGGGATGGCGCAAAAGGGATCGCGTACGTCATTTTCGGGACTTCCGGTGGGAAACCCATGCAGCAAGTCAATAACGTAGGTGAATTCGATCCGCAAAACGCGCTTAAAATTATCCACAGCAATAAAGCGAATAAGCCTGGCTCAGTGACGACAAAATGGATGGGCGTCGCGGTACGTAAAATAGGTGATATTAACGGCGATGGATATGATGATTTAGTCATCGCCTCCCACTGGCATGATCAGGTCTATATTATCTGGGGCGGACCGCATCACCGTACCGGCGCGCGTCTTTCTAATCAGATTGACCTCAATGATATCGACAACGGCGACGCTCGCCTGGGTATTCGCATCCGTACGGTGAATTCTTCAGGCAATGCGAATACCGGCGGCTGGTTTGGCGCCGCGGTAGGCCCAATTAAATATAAAAATTCTGCCGTGGCTAACAAGATGGTCGATCTTGCTATCGGCGATATCGAAGGCACGGGCGGACGCGGCGGCGCCATCATTATCTACGGCGCTCAAAAGCCAGGCGATCAGTGGCAGAATATTGATATTAAGCGCAACAACCTGGGCGACTGGGAGATCCCTGCCGCGACCGGTGCCTATATTCGTCCGCAAATGACCGCCACCAACGGTCCGGATAAACCCCTTAACTACAACCTTGGGCAGCAGATCAGCGATGTCGGGGATATTAACGGCGACGGCTTCAGTGATTACCTGATCGTCGACCCGGAATCGGTCAATGAAGGCCGTAAATCAGAGAACAGCGGCACTGATGGACGCGGCACGGCCTATCTCGTCTACGGCAGCAGCTTCAACCAGGGGAATCTCGACATCGCCTCGCTAAACTCGACGCAGGCAACCCGCATTCACGGTATGGGGGCGGCTTTCCTGGGTGGTCAGTCCGGCGGAGGTGAAGGAAGTAACGATCATAGCGCGTATACGCAGGATAAGCCCAATAACGGCACCATTACGCCATTAGGTAACTTCCTGAATGCTCACGCTAACGCTTTTGCGATTAGCGCCCCTGCCGACATGGGTATTGATAAAAAACGTTCCGGGCTGGTCTGGATTATTAAAGGTAAGGCCGACGGCAGTAAGCTACCATCGTCTCTGTTCCTCGATGCGGCGCACACCCGGCTGAACTACAACAAAACATTTAGCGTACACGATGGCTATGCTATTTACGCCGACAGGCCTGGCAGCAAGCTGGCAGGGTTCGGGAACAGCATTCTCGGTAATGTGGACTTGAACGGCGACGGTAAAAAAGACCTGGTGATCGGCGATCCGAATGCGGTAAACGGCAGCGGCACGCAGGTGGGCGCCGTGTATGTCATCAACGGCGGTAAAAGCCTGGATGACTACGCTGACGATGAAGAAGGCATGATCAATATTAATACGCTGGTGAGAGAAGGCGTTGCGAAAGTCTACTGGGGTAAAAATCAGTATGAAAAATTCGGCGCTTCCATTGCGGCCGGGAGCTTCAATGGCTTCACTCAGGACAGTCTCGCCATTGGTTCTTACCGTGATAACACCTGGACAGGTAAGGTCACCTTCCGCATTGCGGATTACGCTATACCGGATTAATGCTTACATCATCTGAATGGGCAACACCGCCGGGGAGGAGACTCCCCGGCAATTTATTGCGCATTTTGCAGCGCCTGCGCGCACGCCCAGGCGCTCGACCACGCCCACTGGAAATTGTACCCGCCGAGCCAGCCGGTTACGTCCATCACTTCGCCGATAAAGTAGAGCCCCGGTACGTTACGCGCTTCCATCGTGCGTGAAGAAAGCTCATTCGTGTCGACACCGCCCAGCGTCACTTCCGCCGTGCGATACCCCTCGGTACCGTTTGGCTGAACGCGCCAGTTCGTTAGCGTCTCTACCAACGCTTCCTGCTCGCGGCTGTTAAGCTGCTTGAGCGACACATCCGGGATTTGCCCCAGCCCCTGCAAACACTCCACCAGACGCTTCGGCAGCTGCATCGCCAGGGTATTTTTCAGGCTCTGATTCGGGTGCGCGGTACGCTGTTCGTTGAGGAACGCGTCCAGATCGCTGTCCGGTACCAGATTCACCGAGACAAATTCCCCCGGCTGCCAGTAGCTGGAGATTTGCAGGACCGCCGGGCCGGAGAGACCGCGGTGGGTAAAGAGCAGGTTTTCGCGGAACACCGTCCCGTCTTCGGCAGTAATAACGGAAGGAACAGAGACGCCGGACAGCGTCTGTAGCTGCTCCAGCAGCGGCTTATGCAGCGTGAACGGCACCAGCCCGGCGCGGGTGGGCAGCACCTTCAGGCCAAACTGCTCGGCAATCTTGTAGCCGAACGGTGACGCGCCCAGCCCGGGCATCGAGAGGCCGCCGCTGGCGATCACCAGGTTATCGGCGCTGACGGTGTCACCGTTCAACTGCAGCGTGTACCCCTGTTCGTCGCGGGCCACCTCCAGCACTTCAGTGCGCAGGCGCATGACCACGCCGCCCTTCTCGCACTCGGCCACCAGCATATCGACAATCTGCTGCGCGGAGTCGTCGCAGAACAGCTGCCCCAGAGTTTTTTCATGCCACGCGATGCCATGCTTACCCACCAGGTCGATAAAGTCCCACTGGGTGTAACGCGCCAGCGCAGATTTACAAAAATGGCGGTTCTGGCTCAAATAGGCCGCGGGTTCGACATAAAGATTGGTGAAGTTGCAGCGCCCGCCGCCTGACATCAGGATCTTGCGGCCTGGCTTTTTCCCGTTGTCCAGCAACAGCACGCGACGACCCGCCTGTCCGGCCATCGCCGCACAAAACATACCCGCCGCACCGGCGCCAATAACCACGGCATCAAACCTTTCCACGTCAAAACCCTCTTCGTTAACTGCCGCGGATTGTAAAGTTTCCTCTGTGGTCACACCAGCGTAAAAAGATATTACAAAGCCATTCCATTGAAATTTAACGATTATCCTTTCAGGCACTTTTCCCAAATCAGGTGGTATGTCAAAAAAAGTCTATATTTCACTTTGCCCGTTGCGCATTTGTCCTGGATAATGCGCCGCGTTCATGTCCTCAAAATGGCGTAACGTCCTATGCTACATTTGTTTGCCGGCCTGGATTTACATACCGGGCTTTTACTATTGCTTGCTCTGGTTTTTGTACTGTTTTACGAAGCGATCAACGGCTTCCACGACACTGCAAACGCAGTAGCAACGGTTATCTACACTCGCGCAATGCGATCGCAGCTTGCGGTTGTTATGGCGGCGGTATTTAACTTTTTTGGTGTCCTCCTGGGCGGACTGAGCGTTGCGTATGCGATCGTGCATATGCTGCCAACGGATCTGCTGCTTAACGTGAGTTCCGGTCATGGCCTCGCCATGGTGTTCTCAATGCTGCTTGCTGCCATTATCTGGAACCTCGGTACCTGGTACTTTGGCCTGCCTGCATCCAGTTCTCACACCCTCATCGGCGCGATTATCGGTATCGGGTTAACCAACGCCCTGATGACCGGGACATCGGTTGTTGATGCGCTGAATCTGCCTAAAGTACTGGGCATTTTCGCTTCTCTCATCGTCTCCCCTATCGTGGGTCTGGTGGTTGCGGGTGGATTGATTTTCATCCTGCGTCGCTACTGGAGCAACACGAAGAAACGTGCGCGTATCCACCTGACGCCAGCAGAGCGTGAGAAGAAAGACGGCAAGAAAAAGCCGCCGTTCTGGACGCGTATCGCCCTGATCATTTCCGCTATCGGCGTGGCCTTCTCTCATGGCGCGAACGACGGGCAGAAAGGCATTGGTCTGGTGATGCTGGTTCTGATCGGTGTCGCACCGGCGGGCTTCGTGGTGAATATGAACGCCTCGGGTTACGAAATCACCCGTACCCGTGATGCGGTCAACAACGTTGAAACCTATTTCCAGCAGCACCCTGAGCTGCTGAAAAAAGCGACCGGCGTTGACCAGCTGATCCCTTCTCCGGATGCCGGTGCCACCACCGCGCCTGGCGAATTCCACTGCCATCCGGCTAACGCGATTAACGCGCTGGAACGTGCCAAAGGTATGCTGGGCAACATCGAAAGCTACGATAAACTGGCCGTTGAACAGCGTGGTCAGCTGCGTCGTATCATGCTCTGTATCTCCGACGTGACCGATAAAGTCGCGAAGCTGCCAGAGGTGAATGGTGACGACAAGCGTCTGCTGAAGAAACTGAAAAGCGATATGCTCAATACCATTGAGTACGCGCCAATCTGGATCATCATGGCCGTCGCGCTGGCGCTGGGTATCGGTACGATGATTGGCTGGCGCCGTGTGGCGACCACCATCGGCGAGAAGATCGGTAAGAAAGGCATGACCTATGCGCAGGGTATGTCCGCGCAGATGACGGCGGCAGTGTCTATCGGTCTGGCGAGCTACACCGGTATGCCGGTATCCACCACCCACGTACTCTCCTCGTCCGTGGCAGGTACCATGATTGTTGACGGCGGCGGTCTGCAGCGCAAAACCGTGACCAACATTCTGATGGCCTGGGTGTTTACGCTTCCGGCTTCTATCCTGCTGTCAGGCGGGTTGTACTGGATTTCGCTGAAGCTGATTTAATTGGCTGAAGGCGACAAAAAGCGGGTCAGGAAACTGACCCGCTTTTTTTATGCTCAGTGCCAAATCATCAACGCAATCATACTGACCACGACCAGCCCACACAGGGCGCTGGTTAAAATGAACTGACGACGCAGACGCTCGCAGCGACGGATAAACTCTTCATCGTGATGATCGCGGTAGCGCTGGTAGTAGATATACCCCACCAGACGCATCTGCTTGCTGGGCTGTCCATGCGAGGTGAAGAACCCTCCACCGTCCACATACTGATACAGCAACGGATCGCAACCACGAAGTACCACTAACAGCGCACGTAACGATGAGAAGTAGCGCGCCATATTCACTATGCAAACTACGCATAACGCCCAAAACAATGCGACGGTGCTAATCATACATCCTCCCCGGCGTCCGCCCACGAAGCAAGGCTCCTGAGCTACCGCACCCCAATGCCCTGACAGACAGTTCAGTGAAAGAATGACTAAAAGTCGATCCGGTTCGCGTTTTAATATCCGAACGGCTCATTAAATAGTGTAGGAGATCCGTTAATTTTTTTGCCACAAGGTTAATCGTTATCAACACCAAAGCTTGAAAAATATGTTTAACTGGGCCGTAATGAAAGCATCAGACGACGGCTTTCCCATTTAGTCATCGATAACTTAAGGAAGGAGTAACACTATGGCTTACAAACACATTCTTATCGCGGTAGATCTCTCCCCGGAGAGCAAAGTGCTGGTTGATAAAGCGGTATCTATGGCACGTCCCTACAACGCGAAAGTCTCCCTGATTCACGTTGATGTGAATTACTCCGACCTCTACACCGGTCTGATCGACGTCAATCTGGGCGATATGCAGAAACGCATCTCTGAAGAAACGCATCACGCGCTGAGCGAGCTCTCCACCAACGCGGGCTATCCGATCACCGAAACCCTGAGCGGCAGCGGCGACCTGGGTCAGGTGCTGGTTGATGCGATTAAGAAATACGATATGGACCTGGTGGTATGCGGTCATCATCAGGACTTCTGGAGCAAGCTGATGTCTTCAGCACGCCAGCTGATTAACACCGTTCACGTGGACATGCTGATTGTTCCGCTGCGCGACGAAGAAGACGAGTAAGTGCAAAAAAAGCGGCACTGAAAGTAGGCCGGGTAAGGCGAAGCCGCCACCCGGCTTTTTTTATTCCGGCGTCCCCGAATAAATATCAAACCGATGCCCTTTCGTGGTCACCGCGTTGGTCGTAGCAACGTCCGCCAGCGGCGGCGCGTAATCCGGACGCTTCACCACCACCCGCTTCGTCGCGAGCTGACGAGCCGGCTCCAGCAGGCCGTCTGCGTCTAAATCCGGCCCCACCAGCGACTGAAATACCCGCATCTCTTTCTTCACCAGCGCGCTTTTCTGCTTATGCGGGAACATCGGGTCGAGGTAGACAACCTGCGGACGCGGGGTGATGTCCGTCAGCGCCGTCAGGCTTGACGCGTGGATAAGCTGCAAACGCTCCTGCAGCCACGGGCCGATTTCCGGGTCCGCATAGCCTCGCGTCAGCCCGTCGTCGAGCAGCGCGGCAACAACCGGATTACGCTCCAGCATCCGCACCCGGCAGCCCACCGACGCCAGCACAAACGCATCGCGTCCCAGCCCCGCCGTGGCGTCCACCACGTCCGGGAGATAGCTCCCCTTAATGCCGACCGCTTTGGCCACCGCTTCGCCGCGACCGCCGCCGAACTTACGCCGGTGCGCCATCGCGCCACCGACAAAATCGACAAAAATCCCGCCGAGCTTCGGCTCGTCGCGCTTGCGAAGCTCCAGATGTTCCGGCGTCATCACCAGCGCCATCAGGTTCTCTTCATCGTGCTCCAGTCCCCAGCGGGCCGCCAGAACAGATAAGGCGCCGTCTCCGGCGCCCGTTTCATCCACTAAGCAGATCTTCACGTAACAATCAGCCTTTGATCCCGTAATGCTCAAGCATCGCATCCAGCTGCGGCTCGCGGCCACGGAAGCGTTTGAACAGCACCATTGGCTCTTCAGAACCGCCGCGGGTCAGGATGTTGTCAAGGAACGACTGGCCGGTTTCGCGGTTGAAGATCCCCTCTTCCTCGAAGCGAGAGAAGGCATCCGCCGCCAGCACGTCGGCCCACAGGTAGCTGTAATAGCCCGCCGCGTAGCCGCCCGCGAAAATGTGGCTGAACGCGTGCGGGAATCGGCCCCAGGTTGGCCCTGGAATAACGGCAACCTGCTTTTTAATCTCGGCCAGCGTTTCGAGGATTTTCGCCCCCTGCTCCGGGCTGAACTCGGCGTGCAGACGGAAATCGAACAGGCCGAACTCCAGTTGACGCAGAATGAACATCGCCGCCTGGTAGTTTTTCGCCGCCAGCATTTTATCCAGCAGCTCTTTGGGCAGCGGTTCGCCGGTCTCATAGTGGCCGGAGATAAACGCCAGCGCGTTCGGCTCCCAGCACCAGTTTTCCATAAACTGGCTTGGCAGCTCGACCGCATCCCATGGCACCCCGCTGATACCGGCGACGCCGGCGGTTTCGATGCGGGTCAGCATGTGGTGCAGGCCGTGACCGAACTCGTGGAACAGGGTGATCACTTCGTCGTGGGTGAACAGCGCAGGTTTGCCGCTTACCGGACGGTTGAAGTTACAGGTCAGATAGGCGACCGGCTTCTGCAGAGAACCGTCTGCTTTACGCATCTGGCCCACGCAGTCGTCCATCCACGCCCCGCCGCGCTTGTTCTCACGCGCGTAGAGATCGAGGTAGAAGCTGCCGCGCAGTTCGTTTTTCTCGTCATACAGTTCAAAGAAGCGCACGTCCGGATGCCAGACGTCAATATCAGTACGCTCTTTAGCGGTAATGCCGTAAATGCGTTTAACCACTTCAAACAGGCCGTTGACGGCTTTGTTTTCCGGGAAGTACGGGCGCAGCTGCTCGTCGCTGATGCTGTAGAGGTGCTGCTTCTGTTTTTCGCTGTAGTACGCGATATCCCACGGCTGCAGCTCGTCCACGCCAAACTCCGCTTTCGCGAAGGCGCGCAGCTGGGCCAGCTCTTTCTCACCCTGAGGACGGGCGCGTTTCGCCAGATCGGTCAGGAAGTCGAGCACCTGCTGCGGGTTCTCGGCCATTTTGGTGGCGAGGGATTTATCCGCGTAGCTGTCGAAGCCCAGCAGCTGAGCCAGCTCGTGACGGAGGGCGAGGATTTCCGCCATCACCGGACTGTTGTCCCATTTACCGGCATTCGGCCCCTGATCGGAGGCGCGGGTGCTGTAGGCGCGGTACATCTCTTCACGCAGGGCCTGGTTGTCGCAGTAGGTCATCACCGGCAGATAGCTCGGGATATCCAGCGTTAACAGGAAGCCTTCCTGCTCTTTCGCTTCGGCCTGGGCTTTCGCCGCCGCCAGTGCGCTTTCCGGCATACCCGCCAGCTCTGCTTCGTCGGTAATCAGCTTCGTCCAGCCCATGGTGGCGTCAAGGACGTTATTGCTGTACTGGTTGCCCAGTTCGGACAGGCGCGCAGCGATTTCACCGTAGCGAACCTGCTTCTCTTTTGGCAGACCGATACCGGACAGTTCGAAATCACGCAGGGCGTTATCAACCGATTTTTTCTGCGCCGTGTTCAGTTCGGCATAATGGTCGCCGTCGCGCAGGTCGCGGTAGGCTTTGTACAGCCCTTCGTGCTGGCCGACCCAGGTGCTGTACTCAGAGAGCAGCGGCAGGGTTTGTTCGTAGGCTTCACGCAGCTCCGGGCTGTTTTTCACCGAGTTCAGGTGGCTTACCGGAGAGAAGATACGCCCCAGCACGTCGTCCACTTCGGCCAGCGGCTGACACAGATTCTCCCAGGTGTACGGCGCGCCCTGCGCAACCACGCTTTCTACCGCCGCGCGGCAGTTGTCCAGCGACTGGGTAACGGCTGGAACCACATGCTCAGGGAGGATTTTAGAAAACGGTGGCAACGAAAAAGGCGTCAGTAATGGATTGGTCATAAACGCTGTCCTGTTGAAATAGGTGAATGAAGCGCGCATCCGGCGCTGTGCATATTGTTTTCAGTAATGGGGTTAAGTGTAGAGGATTTCAATAGCTGCGCTTACCGGGCCTGCGGGTAATCTGTGCCGTTCTGCTGTAAACTGTGGCAAATCGTCAATTCAGCGGAATACCATTACCCATGCTCAGTTATCGCCACAGCTTCCACGCTGGCAACCATGCCGACGTCCTCAAACACACCGTTCAGAGCCTGATCATTGTATCGCTTAAAGAGAAAGAGAAGCCGTTTCTCTATCTGGACACCCATGCGGGCGCGGGCCGTTATCAGCTGAGCGGCGAGCATGCCGAGCGTACCGGCGAATACCTTGAGGGCATCGCCCGCATCTGGCAGCAGGACGACCTGCCCGCCGAGCTGGAGCCTTACATTGGCGTGGTGAATCACTTCAACCGCAACGGCCAGCTGCGCTACTACCCTGGCTCACCGCTGATTGCCCGCCAGCTGCTGCGCGAGCAGGACAGCCTCCAGCTGACCGAACTGCACCCGAGCGACTTCCCGCTGCTGCGTTCGGAATTTCAGAAAGACAGCCGCGCCCGCGTCGACAAAGCCGACGGCTACCAGCAACTGAAAGCCAAGCTGCCGCCGGTTTCCCGTCGCGGCCTGGTGCTGATCGACCCACCGTACGAAATCAAAACCGACTATCAGGAGGTGGTGACCGGTATCCACGAAGGCTACAAACGCTTCGCCACCGGGACATACGCCCTGTGGTATCCGGTGGTGCTGCGCGCGCAGATCAAGCGCATGATCAAAGACCTTGAGGCGACCGGCATCCGCAAAATTCTGCAGATCGAGCTGGCGGTACGCCCGGACAGCGACCAGCGCGGCATGACCGCTTCGGGCATGATCGTCATTAACCCGCCGTGGAAGCTCGAAGCGCAGATGAACAACGTGCTGCCGTGGCTGCACAAAACGCTGGTGCCAGCCGGAACGGGCCACGCCACCGTCAGCTGGATCGTGCCGGAGTAATTGCAGCCATCGGTGGAAACTATTGATTTCAGGTATACAATCGCGGCAATTCACGATTAAGGACAAAAGCTATGACTAAGCATTATGACTACATCGCAATCGGCGGCGGCAGCGGCGGCATCGCCTCCATCAACCGCGCGGCCATGTACGGCCAGAAATGTGCGCTGATTGAAGCCAAAGCGCTGGGCGGCACCTGCGTGAACGTGGGTTGTGTACCGAAAAAGGTGATGTGGCACGCGGCGCAAATTCGTGAAGCGATCCATATGTACGGTCCGGACTACGGCTTTGACACCACCATCAACAATTTCGACTGGGACAAGCTGATCGCCAGCCGTACCGCCTACATCGACCGCATTCACACCTCGTACGACAACGTGCTGGGCAAAAATAACGTCGACGTGATTCACGGCTTCGCCCGCTTTGTGGACGCGAAAACGATCGAAGTGAACGGCGAGACGATCACCGCCGATCATATCCTGATCGCCACCGGCGGCCGTCCGAGCCACCCGAATATTCCGGGCGCGGAATACGGTATCGACTCCGACGGCTTCTTCGAGCTGCCTGCCTTGCCTGAGCGCGTTGCCGTGGTGGGCGCGGGCTACATCGCGGTTGAGCTGGCTGGCGTGATTAACGGCCTGGGTGCAGAAGCGCACCTGTTCGTGCGTAAACACGCACCGCTGCGCAGCTTTGACCCGCTGATCGTCGATACGCTGGTTGAAGTGATGAACACCGAAGGCCCAACCCTGCACACCAACGCCGTGCCAAAAGCGGTCGTTAAAAACACGGACGGCAGCCTGACCCTTGAGCTGGAAGATGGCCGCAGCCAGACCGTTGATTGCCTGATCTGGGCGATTGGCCGTGAACCGGCGAACGACAGCTTTAACCTGGCGGTGACCGGCGTGAAAACCGACGAAAAAGGCTACATCGTCGTCGATAAGTTCCAGAATACCAGCGTACCGGGCATTTACGCCGTCGGTGATAACACCGGTGCGGTTGAGCTGACGCCGGTGGCCGTTGCGGCAGGCCGTCGTCTCTCCGAGCGTCTGTTCAACAACAAGCCGGACGAGCATCTGGACTACAGCAACATCCCGACCGTGGTCTTTAGTCACCCGCCAATCGGCACCGTCGGCTTAACCGAGCCGCAGGCCCGTGAGCAGTACGGCGACGACCAGGTGAAAGTGTATAAATCCGCATTCACCGCGATGTATACCGCCGTCACCTCTCACCGTCAGCCGTGCCGCATGAAGCTGGTCTGCGTGGGCCCGGAAGAGAAGATTGTCGGTATCCACGGCATCGGCTTCGGCATGGATGAGATCCTGCAGGGCTTTGCGGTGGCGCTGAAGATGGGTGCGACCAAGAAAGACTTCGACAACACCGTGGCGATCCACCCGACGGCGGCGGAAGAGTTTGTCACCATGCGATAATGCAGAAGCCCCTCTCCGGAGGGGCTTTTTTTATTCACATACATAAATCGTTGCAAAACGAATGCTCCGAAAAGAGTGATCTACCGCACATATCCCTCCACATCTACCGAAGCGAATGTCTACGCTTATAGGACGCCCGGAGAAACCTGTCTTCAGAACACATAACCGGAGGTCCCTATCACCATGTTCAACCAGAAACTACAGGCTACCGAGAACATCGAATTCGAGATTGCAGAAGAGCTGCGCTACGAGACCGATCCCTGCGAGTTAAAACTGGATGAGATGATTGAGGCGGAGCCGGAACCCGAAATGATCGAGGGGCTACCCGCCTCAGATGCCCTGACGCCCGCCGATCGCTACCTTGAACTGTTCGAACACGTCCAGTCGACGCGGCTATTTGCGGACAGCAAAACCTTCCCCGACTGCGCGCCGAAGATGGATCCGCTGGATATTCTGATCCGCTACCGTAAGGTCAGACGGCACCGGGATTTCGACCTGCGCCAGTTCGTTGAGAACCACTTCTGGCTGCCTGAAACCTACAGCACGGAATATGTCTCCGACCCCGGACTGTCGCTGAAAGAGCACATTGATAGCCTGTGGCCCGTCCTGACGCGCGAACCGCAGGACCATATTCCCTGGTCGTCCCTGCTGGCGCTGCCGCAGGCCTATATCGTGCCCGGCGGGCGATTCAGCGAGACCTACTACTGGGATTCGTACTTCTCCATGCTGGGGCTGGCGGAAAGTGGCCGTAACGATCTGCTGAAGTGCATGGCGGATAACTTTGCGTGGCTGATCGAACGCTACGGCCATATCCCTAACGGCAACCGCACCTATTATCTCAGCCGCTCGCAGCCGCCGGTCTTTGCCCTGATGGTGGAGCTGTTTGAAGAGGACGGCGTGCGCGGCGCGAAGCGTTACCTCGACCATCTC
Source organism: Enterobacter cloacae complex sp. P2B (assembly GCF_014895985.1). Lineage (NCBI taxonomy): Bacteria > Pseudomonadati > Pseudomonadota > Gammaproteobacteria > Enterobacterales > Enterobacteriaceae > Enterobacter > Enterobacter cloacae complex sp. P2B. The sequence continues at coordinate 133,255 of NZ_JADBQQ010000003.1, forward strand.
AAAATGGAGCATGCCTTCTGGATGGACGGCGCGGAGTCGCTCCTGCTTAATCAGGCCTACCGCAGCGCGGTGCGCATGCCGGACGGTTCATTGCTGAACCGCTACTGGGACGACCGTGACACCCCGCGCGACGAATCGTGGATTGAGGACGTGGAAACCGCCCGCCACTCGGGTCGTCCGCCGAATGAGGTCTATCGCGATCTGCGTGCGGGTGCAGCGTCTGGCTGGGATTACTCCTCCCGCTGGCTTCGCGATCCGGCACGGCTCGCCAGCATCCGCACGACGCAGTTTATCCCCATCGATTTGAACGCCTTCCTGTTTAAGCTGGAGAGCGCGATTGCCAATATCTCGGCGTCGAAAGGGGATAAAGAGACGGCCGAGCTGTTCCGCCAGAAGGCCACCGATCGCCGCGCGGCGGTGAACCGCTATCTGTGGGACGAGGAGAGTGGCTGTTACCGCGATTACGACTGGCGACGCGAGCAGATGGCGCTGTTTTCTGCCGCCAGCATTGTGCCGCTGTATGTTGGAATGGCGACGCACGAGCAGGCAGAACGTTTATCTGACGCGGTAAAAGCGCGTCTGCTGACGCCGGGTGGGATTCTGGCAACCGAATACGAAACCGGCGAGCAGTGGGATAAACCCAACGGCTGGGCGCCGCTGCAGTGGATGGCGATCCAGGGGTTCAAGCAGTACGGCAACGACTCGCTGGGGGATGAAATCGCCTGGAGCTGGCTGCATACGGTGAACCACTTCTACAAGACGCACCACAAGCTGATTGAGAAGTACCACATCGCCAGCAGTACGCCGCGCGAAGGGGGCGGCGGGGAGTATCCGCTACAGGATGGCTTCGGCTGGACGAACGGCGTGGTGCGACGGTTGATTGGGTTGTATGGGGAGCCTTGAGAGGGGTGCGATCTGGCCCCTCTCCCCTCCGGGGAGAGGGGGAAAACTTTAGCGAATCACCTCATAAATGGCGGTCTGAATAGACTGCCATTTTTTCGTGGTGGCATCCGGCTGTGACTGCGCGCGTCGCGTTGCCATCTCAAGATCGTGCTTCTGGCGCTTCACCACGGCCGGCACGGTGCAGAACGCTTTCAGATACTCTTTACGTATTGACGTCAGGGACTCGCCGTTTGACATGGCGTGGCTGAGCGTATTGATGAAACGACGACACGGCTTCTCTTCTGCCATGTTCTGCCGATAGCGCAGCATAAGCTCCAGAACGTCGTCATAGCCTGCCGACATCGCCTCTTCGGTCCATGACAGCTTCCAGTCCATCCCACCCTGCAAAAAGAGCAGCGCCACGCGGGTATCGTTGCGGTTAATCGCCGAACGGAAATTACTCTCGTCCCATGTCACCCCCATGCGCGTCAGCGTCTCGCGCGAGGAAGGGGTTTCGCGCATCTCCTGCGGCGGAGCCGCCGCTTGCGCCGTATTTTCGGCCGCAGGCTGCGGTTTGCTGCTGGTCACCAGCCAGAAGCCGCCTACCACGATGGCAATCACCATCACGCCGACCGCTCCCCATAGCGCACCGGAGATAAGCTGCTCACGCTGTTCGGGCGTGCGCGGGGCGCGCTGGGTCGGCTTTTCAATCGTGTCGCGGACTTCAAACAGATCCCCACCGGTAACCCGATCCATTTTTTGCGCCTTTTCCCAGAACGCGTGCAGCTCGCTGGCATCCACCGCCATGAATCCGGCCGGGTTGACGCGCGTTCTCCCCTCTTCAAACGCGCGTTGAACCGGACGGGAGATCTGCATGTAGTAGTTATCCAGCAGCTGAATTTGCGCCGAACTTAACGTTTTCTGCACCGTAATGCTGTTGCGGATTTGCCGGATGTCGTCAAGGAAGGTTTGCAGCGTTTTGCGCGGCTCCACCAGGAGCGTCAGCATGGACGGGTCGTTAAACAGCGAGGCGTAATAACGGCTGAACTCTTTTTTATCCACCAGCATTTGCGCCAGTTCACTGAACATCATGCCGCTCAGGACATCGTTGATTTCGCCATGCTTCAGCCAGCGCCGTACGCGGTCAGCGTTAAATAAGGTTTTAAGATGATTATTGAGCCGCACCTGATCGGGCCAGGCCTGCTGAATGAGGCCTTTAATCATTAACTCAATTGCGCGTACCTGCTTGTGCGCCTGCTGTTGCTGGAGTTCGCTTCCCGGGGCCAGCTCGGTGCTGTAGGTCAGAAGCGGCTGCTGCAGACGAAGATGTTCCAGCGTAGTCACAAACCGCATCGCCGCAATGAGCTGGTTTTCACTGACATCCTGCCCGCTTTCGTACTGCGGGACGCGCTGCTGCAGCAGGCGCAGCTGCAGCGTAAATTCCGACATCTCGGCATCATTCAGGTTAAGCTTCTTCGCAACCGTAGCCCATCCCCCGAGGCCTAAACGCGCGCTGTCCAGCTGTTCCAGAAACCAGCGTGGATCTTTTCCCTCAGAAACATGTACATTCAGAAGAAGCAAGATTTCCACCGACGCCTGGCGAATGACCGCCAGACAGTGTTCAAACTGTTCGCGGATATGATGTGATGTGCTGAGAGTCATTGTTTTCCTTAAGCGACAGCGAAGACATCCGGAATGGGCACTAACGGCCGTTTTTCTTTTTATTTATACGCGCTTAACCATACCTGACTTTCTGTTGAAATAAAGTGACAACCCTAAAATCATTTAAAATGCTTCGGGAGAATCTTAATGCCAGTTTTAATGACCTCACGCCTGAACTGCTCGCCCCTGCAGGAACAAGACTGGCCCTTTTTTCTGGCGTTGCAGCAACACCCCGAAGTCATGCGCTTTGTGGCGGAGAACCGCCCCGTCGCAGCGATCCGGGAGGCGTTTGATTCGCGCCTGACGCCCTGGACGCCAGGCAGCGCGCACTGGCTGTGCCTCGTCGTACGTGATGCCCTCTCACAGGCCCCGCTGGGCGTTACCGGGTATATTCATCGGGAAGAAGATTGCGCCGAAGTGGGCTTTCTTTTTGCCCCCGAGGCGCAGGGCAAAGGTTACGGCTTCGAATCCCTGCAGGCGCTTTGCGATTACGCCTTTCATCAGGGCGGTATTCGTCGGCTCACCGCCACCGTCACCGCGGGAAACGTCGCCTCCAGGCGCCTGCTGGAAAAAGCCCGCTTCCAGCTGGAAGGCGAGCTACGTGAAAGCTATTACCTTTCCGGTCGCTGGCAAAATGACTGGTTATTTGGGTTATTACGGCAGGAATACCTGAACAATAATTCCTGATCAACAGCCATTTGGCGGATATTGCTCGTACCGCGATTCCTCTACAGTATCGCCATTAAGAGGAAACGAATATGAACGGTCATGCGCTAAATATATCTTCTGCCGCCATAGAATTAATAAAGAAACATCAAGGGCTTTCACTGGAGAAATATCGTGATGAAAAGGGTGTATGGGTTATCGGCTATGGGCATGTGATCCGCGAACGGGAAAATTTTCACGGCCTTATCACGCCTCTTCAGGCGGAATATTTACTCCATGAAGATATTCAGCTTTGTGAAACGCTGCTGCGGGAAAAGTGTATACATCCATTAACCCAGCAGCAGCATGACGCGCTGGTACTGATGATACTGAGTTTCGGCGTGACGTCTTCACTCCCGAAAGCGCTGCTTCAGGCCGTCGCCCGGGTGTAGTACATGGCTGCCTGGGTTCGGTTTTTTACCTCCAGCCGGCGAAAAAGCGCTTCCAGATGCGCTTTTACCGTGGCCGCACTGATGTTGAGATTGCGACCAATTTCTTTGTTTGATTCGCCCGCCGCCAGCAGCTTCAGCACCTCACGCTGACGCTCGCTTAAGGAAAGTAACGCCTGCGCTGACGATTGCTGGCTGACCCACTCAGCGGGAAAGCAGACCATCCCTCTGGACACGGAATCCAGCACGGCGGCAAACCGCTCAGGGTTAGCGTTACGGGGGATAATAGCCATCACGTTTCGCTGCATGAGTTGTTCAACCCATCGGGTCTCTTTTTTTGCCAGAACCATCATCACCCGTACCGACGGGAAGCGATGCATAATTTCATCCAGGAAAGAACTCCCCTCATCCTGAATTAAATTGCCGTCAATCATGACGATAGCAGACGGTGACGCGGATATTTGCGTCCATAAATCGTCTGCCTGACAAGCCCCCGTTATATTTATTTCAGGAATTAATTTCTGCAAACCGTGTATCGCTCCATGAATAAATATCGACTGCCTGTCAAACATGATTACTCGCATCGTATTTCTCCCTCTGAGAATAGCGAAGGGGGATTCTACATAGGCGCTATTTAAGAAAAAACTCAATGAATGGAGAGGTTACAAATCCGCGAGTGGTTTTTATATTTACCCGCATTTTGACACATCCATATTAAGGATTTCCTTAAGGGGTTCCCTCCCCTTAACATCAGACATCACAGGAACATACCGCCTGACACTTCAATACGTTGCGCGTTCATCCAGCCAAGCTTATCGCTAAGCAGCGCCGCAATGGCATCCCCGATATCGTCCGGCAAACCTACCCGCCCCAGCGCCGTCTGCGACGCCAGCATCTGGTTAAGCTGCGCGTTGTCGCGCACGCGCCCACCGCCAAAGTCGGTTTCGATCGCGCCTGGTGCGATAATATTGACGGAGATACCGCGCGCTCCAAGCTCCTTCGCCTGATAGCGGGTGAGCACTTCCATCGCCCCTTTCATGGCCGCGTAGGTTCCTGAGCCTGGCTGGGTGAAGCGGGCCAGTCCGCTGGAGACATTGAGGATCCGCCCCCCGTCGTTAAGCAGAGGCAGCAGGCGCTGCGTCAGGAAGAAAGGCCCTTTGAAGTGAATGTTCAGCGCCTCATCAAACTGGGCTTCCGTCGTTTCGGTATAGGGTGCGTATAAACCCGTTCCGGCATTGTTCAATAAATAATCAAATGTTTCGCGCTGCCAGACGCTCTTCAGGATCTCCTGAAGCTGTTGAGCAAAATTTTCGAAACTGGCGATATCCCCGACATTGAGCTTTAATGCCGCCGCCTTGACGCCTTTTTCCTGAATTTCGCGCACAACTTCCAGCGCTTCCTGCTGGCTACGATTGTAGGTCAGGATAATTCCCGTGCCGTCTGCAGCCAGCTTTAACGCAGCGTTTTTACCTAAGCCGCGGCTACCACCCGTCACTAATGCGATACGTTCAGTCATCATAAACCTCGTTTTGGCTGTTATGGAGATTGAGAAAGAGCTTATTAGGTGATAGAAGATCAATAAAGATGGGTAATAACGCTTCACTGTTTCAGTACAAACAACAATGAGCTTCATCTATGGATAAAATTCACGCAATGCAGCTGTTTGTTCGCGTCGCGGAACTGGAGAGTTTTTCCCGCGCGGCAGAGACATTAACGCTGCCGAAAGGCAGCGTTTCCCGGCAAATTCAGGCACTGGAAAACCGGCTTGGCACTCAGCTACTGCACCGCACCACGCGCCGCGTCAGCCTGACGCAGGACGGCATGGTCTATTATGAACGGGCAAAAGATCTGCTGGCGAACCTGGATGAGCTGGACGGTATGTTTCAGCACGATCCCTCCAGCATCAGCGGAAGGCTGCGCGTGGATATGCCCGTTGGCGTTGCTCGAAATGTCGTCATCCCCAAACTGCCTGCGTTTTTACAGCAGTATCCGGGTATCGAACTGGAGCTCAGCAGCAGCGATCGTCTGGTGGATGTGGTCCGGGAAGGGTTTGATTGCGTGGTCCGCGTGGGTTCCCTGAAGGACTCAGGGCTGATAGCCCGTCCGCTGGGCAAGCTGTCGGTGATCAACTGCGCCAGCCCGGATTATCTGGCGCGTTTTGGCTACCCTGACACGCTGGACGATTTGGGCTCGCACGCCGTGATTCATTATGCCGCGATGCTGGGAAGCCGCCCTCAGGGCTTTGAATTTTATAACGGAAGCACGACGCAGTGGATAAAAACGGGCGGGGTGCTAACCGTCAACAGCACGGAAACTTACCAGGCCGCCTGCCTTGCCGGGCTGGGGATCATTCAGGCCCCGCGCGTTGGGGTGCGCGACCTGCTGCGCGCAAAGAAACTGATTGAGATCCTCCCGCAGTATCGCGCGGAACCGATGCCTGTCTCCCTGATTTACCCCCACCGGCGCAACCTCTCTCGCCGGGTTCACCTGTTTATGGAGTGGCTAACCGAACTCACAAAAGCTTACGTGGACTAGTCGCAAGCTATAATTCAGTAACATCCAGCCAAACGAAAAAGGAAAAGACGCGTGACGCCGGAAAATAACCCGCAACGACCCACCCAACATTTAGATTATGAACCCATCAAGAAGATGGAAACCGAGCCGGAAGAGGCTAAAGCCCCTGGTACCGCCAGCAAGGCGCTGGGCACCGTCACCAGCCTGGCGGAGAAAATTCAGCAGTTTCCCATGGTTGCGCATCTTATACGTGCGACCGAGCGCTTTAATGACCGCATGGGGAACCAGTTCGGTGCCGCGATCACCTATTTTTCGTTCCTGTCGATGATCCCCATCCTGATGGTGTCGTTTGCTGCGGCCGGTTTTGTACTCGCGTCGCATCCAACGCTGCTGCAGGATATTTTCAATAAGATCCTGAATAACGTCAGTGACCCAACCCTCGCCACCACGCTAAAAAGCACGATTAACACCGCCGTTCAGCAGCGCACCACCGTCGGGATCGTCGGTTTGCTCATCGCCCTTTACTCCGGCGTTAACTGGATGGGCAACCTCCGCGAAGCTATTCGCGCCCAGTCGCGCGAGGTGTGGGAGCGTAAACCGCAGGATCAGGAGAAAATTTGGGTTAAATATTTCCGCGACTTTATTTCGCTGATTGGCCTGCTTATCGCGCTCGTCGTCACACTCTCCATTACCTCCGTGGCGGGCTCCGCGCAGCAGATGATTATTTCTGCGCTCTATCTTGATTACATCGAATGGCTGAAGCCCGCCTGGCGCGGCATCGGGCTGGCGATTTCCATCTTCGCCAACTACCTGCTGTTCTTCTGGATTTTCTGGCGCTTGCCTCGGCATCGTCCGCGTAAGAAGGCGCTGCTCCGCGGCACATTGATTGCGGCGATCGGCTTTGAAGTGATTAAGATCGTGATGACCTACACCCTGCCGTCGCTGGTGAAATCCCCATCCGGCGCGGCATTTGGCTCGGTGCTGGGGCTGATGGCGTTCTTCTACTTCTTCGCGCGTTTAACCTTGTTCTGCGCGGCGTGGATTGCCACCGCCGAGTACAAAGGCGACACGCGAATGCCCGGAAAAACACACCGTTAATTCCGCTCTCGGGCTGATATTTCAGCCCGACTCATCATTTCAGCATATAAATCCAGTCCGTAACTTTTATTTAACCGAAAACCAGTTTTATCCACCAATATTTAAAAAACGTGAAGCATTTCATGGAAGCATTTTGGCTAGCCTGAACATTATCCGCTTTTTGTTGATTTTATAATCAGGAAGCTATTTTGTTACAGATTGAAATGTCGCTTTTGCTGTGCGTAATATGGCCTTTCGTTCGACAAAAAATAAGAAAATATTATGCAATCAACAGCCACAACACTCGACTCTGGTGCGGAAAACGTCCCGGTAAACTCGCGCAATAAAGTTGTCGTCGCATCGCTGATTGGCACCGCCATTGAGTTCTTCGACTTTTACATTTACGCCACCGCAGCGGTCATCGTTTTCCCGCATATTTTCTTCCCGCAGGGAGACCCGACGGCGGCGACGCTACAGTCCCTGGCGACCTTTGCTATCGCGTTTGTGGCGCGTCCGATTGGCTCCGCGCTGTTTGGACACTTCGGCGATCGTATTGGGCGCAAGGTCACCCTGGTGGCCTCGCTGCTGACGATGGGCATCTCCACCGTGGCGATCGGCCTGCTGCCGACCTACGAAACCATCGGCATTCTGGCGCCGGTCCTGCTGGCGCTGGCGCGTTTTGGTCAGGGTCTGGGGCTGGGCGGTGAATGGGGTGGCGCGGCGCTGCTGGCGACCGAGAACGCCCCGCCGCGTAAACGCGCGCTGTACGGTTCATTCCCGCAGCTTGGCGCGCCGATTGGCTTCTTCTTTGCCAACGGGACCTTCCTGCTGCTCTCCTGGCTGCTGACGGATGAACAGTTCATGAGCTGGGGCTGGCGTATCCCGTTTGTCTTCTCGGCCGTGCTGGTGCTGATTGGCCTGTATGTGCGTGTTTCCCTGCATGAGACGCCGGTGTTCGCAAAAGTAGCCGCGGCGAAAAAACAGGTAAAAGTGCCGCTGGGCACCCTGCTGACCAAACACGTGCGCGTGACCGTGCTGGGCACGTTTATCATGCTGGCGACCTACACGCTGTTCTACATCATGACGGTGTACTCCATGACCTACAGTACCGCCGCCGCGCCGGTTGGGCTGGGCCTGCCGCGTAACGAAGTGCTGTGGATGCTGATGATGGCGGTGATTGGGTTTGGCGTGATGGTACCGATTGCCGGCCTGCTGGCGGATAAGTTTGGTCGTCGTGCGAGCATGATTACGATCACCACGCTGATCATTCTGTTTGCTCTGTTCGTCTTCCCGCCGCTGCTGAGTTCAGGTAGCCCGGCGCTGGTGATGGCGTACCTGCTGATTGGCCTGAGCCTGATGGGGCTGACCTTCGGCCCGATGGGCGCGCTGCTGCCGGAGCTGTTCCCGACGGAAGTGCGTTATACCGGCGCGTCGTTCTCCTATAACGTCTCGTCTATTCTGGGCGCGTCCGTGGCACCGTATATCGCCACCTGGCTGCAGGCAAATTATGGTCTGTTCTACGTGGGCGTTTATCTGGCGGCCATGGCGGCGCTGACGTTGATTGCGCTGCTGCTGACGCATGAGACTAAGCATCAGGCGCTGTAATTCATTGCGGCCTGATGCCCTCACCCCGGCCCTCTCCCACAGGGAGAGGGAGAAAGGCGTTACTTCTTCATCTGCGACAAAATCGTCCGGCATTGATTCGCCTCGCCTTCTGACGGCGAAATCAACGCCAGCAGCGCAGCGGCCGGGGTGACCAACGTCGCGAGGGCTGCGGCCACCGCGCCACGCGCAATCAGCGGCCCGGGCTTGACGCCCGCCTGCGGATTTTTGAAGGTCCCACGCACGTAAAGCGGCGAGCGCAGGGTAATAATACGAATCCCCTTACTTTCCGGATCGATGGTCAAATCCAGCTGTTCGGAGGCCATGCTGGCGGTACCGGTCACGTTAATCACCGCGTTTTCCGTGTCGAAGGCAAAAATCTGCGGACGCGCCACGCCGTTAACCAGATCCACATTCGCCGCCGCGCAGTTCACCCGCACCTCGTCATCGCCAAAGATTTGCCCGATGATAAAGTTACCGACGTTCAGCCCCAGGATCTCCATCAGGTTGCGGCTGACCAGACCGTCGTTCATTAGCAGTTTCAGGTTACCGTTGCCGCTGCCCAGCAGTGCCGCCACGGAATTCCCCACCCCGCGAATGTCCGCATCGCCGTTCATTTCACCGAGGGTTTTCTGCATCAGCTCCACGTTCGGCATCAGCTCTTTCAGCTTCAATCGACGCGCCTGGATCTCCGCCCGCCCCTGCATCGGCTTTTTATCGCCTTCCAGGTGAATGTTAGAGGAAATCGTCCCGCCCGCCATGCCAAACTTCAGCGGCTGCAGGCGCAGGTCGGCATTTTTCAGGATGATATGCGTCGAGAGATCGCTCAGCGGCAGCGTGCTGCCATGCTCAATCTTGCGCCCTTTGAAGCGCACATCTGCATCCATCACGTCCCACTTATCGGTTTCAAAGCGATCGTAAGGCAGCACTTTTCCCGCAGGCTGAACGTCCTTCTTAACCTCTTTTGACTTTGTCCCTTTGCCCGAATCCACGCCTATCAGCGGGCCAAGATCGGCCAGACGCAGCTGGCGGGATTCGACATCCCCTTCCAGTTTTGGCCGTGGTTTTCCGGTGGTGTAGGTCAGCGTGCCGTGAATATCGCTGTCGCCGATGCGGCCGTTGAAATCCCGGTAGTCGAAAACGGACGATTTTTCGGTATCAATTTTGGCAACCAAATGCCCGTCCGTTTCGAACGGCGGGGTATCCGGCAGCAGTACGCCGGTCAGTTCATACAGTTCGCCAAGCGAGTCACCGGCGAACTTGAGCTGCAGGTCGACGCCCCCCATGTTCATCGGGTCGTTGACCGTCCCCACAAACGCCACGCGCGTATTCCCCGAGCGGAAATCCGCCTGTACCGGGAACGGCGTGCCTTCGCTCCGGAGCGCCAGCATGCCGCCGATTTTCCCTTTCCCGTTAAGCGGCTGACCGTTGTAGCGCCCTTTTGCCGTCAGGCCGAAGACATAATCACCCGCTTTGGCGCTATCGCCTTTCGCTTTATTGCCCGTGACTTCGCTAAACGGCAGCGGTTTACCCAGCGGATCGACCAGGATCTCCACGTCTGCCTTGCTGACCTTATCGTCGATGGCGATCCGCCCGCGATCGAAAAGAATATTGTCCAGACGGAATGACCACGAAGAGGGCTGGGCATTCGGATCTTTTTCGCCGTCGCTGGCAAGGTTAAACGACCAGTTATTGTTTTTTTCAGAGAGGCGGATCAGGCGCGCATCGGGCTGCTGGAGCTTGATCCACGGCAGATAGACGGTTTTGGTCAGGAGCGCTAGCGGCGCCAGCGTGGCTTCCACGCGCGGCAGATGCACCATGGTCACTTCGGGGATATCTGGCGGGTTGCCGAGAATAATGTCGTCGGCGTGGACGTGCGGCCAGGGGATCCAGCTTCGCCAGCCGGTCTCCTCTTTCTGACGCTCCCATACCACACCCAGATCGCCACGAATGGCGAAGGGACGGTTCAGCTCAGTTGAGACTTTCTGGTTGATGGTCGGCTTAAGGCGGTTCCAGTCAAACGTCGCGATAATGATGACGACGATCGCGATCAACAACAAGAAAATCCCTGTAATCCAGGAAATGACCCTGGTTGTTTTTGTCATTGTTATCCCCTTTCCTGATGACCTGTCCTGTAAAACTATAGTCCAGACAAAGGGAAACGGGGCTATCAGAGGGTCGTTCTGGCGCTTTCGAGGAGATCCATCGGCACAGGGCGAGAGAGGAAATAGCCTTGCGCCGCCGCTGCGGGAGAGTTTTGCACATCACGCCACTCTTCCAGCGTTTCCACGCCTTCAACGATCACCCCCTGGCAATAGCGATTCATCAACTGCAATAACAGTGTAAACAGATTCCGCCCTTCCGAGGTCTGGCGCAGCATGATGAACAGATCGCGGGCCACCTTGATGTAGTCGTAGCGCACTTCGCTGAGGGCCGAGAAGTTCGCCATACCGGTGCCAAAGTCATCCAGCCACAGCGGGCCAAATTCACACATTGACGCAAACGAGGAATCCTGCGGCAGGCGCACGTGCTCCACCAGCTCAAAGCGCAGCCACGGCAGGGTGGCGATCAGCTCCTGCAGCTTCGCGTTCTGACGCAGCGCCAGCAGAGTTGGGCCATCCACGTTCACCGAGGCGAGGATCGTATGCTGCTCGAAAAAGGCCTGTTTCGTCGCCAGCATACGGAGCTGCTCTTCCAGCACGTCCAGACGCTGGCGAACGGCAACTTCGGCAAAATAGCGATCCGGCGCGATGCGCTGAGTAGGGTTTGAGGGATGCGTAACGACGGTCAAAATTTCAATTGCCATCAGCCGACCGTCCGTTCGATAGATCGGCTGCCAGGTGTACGCGCGCTCACATTGCAGCCAGTAGCGATGCTCCTGCAAGTTCTCAATACTTGCCTCAGGCGTAGTGCTCAGCCGCTGGATAACCTGCTCTGACTTCATTTCAGATGTCCTGTTGTTGGGATAGCCTTTCTGGACTCGTCACAGGATTATCGGCGCGATAATTGAGAACTTTATGTTCAATTCACCGTGAAAATGAAATTAAGATGACAGAAATTTGCCGGAACACGCGCTGGCTCAAATAAAATAATGGAACACCGTTTTAATATAGTTGACCATCTAATTCACTCGGCGCACACTGCTGAAAATTCTTCTGTTCAGGTTCACGACTATGTCCAAAAAAATTGCCGTGATTGGCGAATGCATGATTGAGCTGTCACAAAAAGGCGCGGAAGTCAGCCGCGGATTTGGTGGCGATACGTTAAACACCTCGGTTTACATTGCCCGTCAGGTTGCGCCTGAGGCACTCGCCGTGAACTACGTCACCGCCCTTGGTACGGACAGCTTCAGCCAGCAGATGCTGGAAGCCTGGCAAAGTGAACATGTTGACACCTCGCTTATACAGCGTATGGAAAACCGCCTGCCTGGACTGTACTACATCGAAACTGACAGCACCGGCGAACGCACGTTTTATTACTGGCGTAACGAAGCCGCGGCCAAATTCTGGCTGGAGAGCGACGCAGCTGCGGCCATCTGCGAAGAGCTGGCGACGTTTGACTATCTCTATCTGAGCGGCATTAGCCTGGCGATTTTAAGCCCGACCAGCCGCGAAAAGCTGCTCTCGCTGCTGCGCGAATGCCGCGCCAACGGCGGGAAGGTGATTTTTGATAACAACTACCGCCCGCGCCTGTGGGCCAGCCGCGAAGAGACGCAGCAGGTTTATCAGCAGATGCTGCAGTGCACGGATATCGCCTTCCTGACGCTCGATGATGAAGACGCCCTGTGGGGTGAAAAGCCGGTTGAGGATGTGATTGCCCGCACGCAGGCGGCAGGCGTGAGCGAAGTGGTGATTAAGCGCGGCGCGGAGTCGTGCCTGGTCGCGATTGCGGGTGAAGCGGTGGTTGAGGTCCCTGCGGTGAAGCTGGCCAAAGAGAAAGTGATTGATACCACCGCGGCGGGGGATTCCTTCAGCGCGGGCTACCTGGCGGTACGCCTGACGGGGGGAACGCCGGAAGCGGCGGCACAGCGTGGGCACCTGACGGCCAGCACCGTGATTCAGTATCGCGGGGCAATTATTCCGCGCGAGGCGATGCCTGTTTAGTTTCCCCTAACCCTCTCCCCAAAGGGGAGAGGGTTAGCGTGAGGGGGTTACTGCCCCTGCGGAATATCCGACGCGTCCTGGTGTAGATCATCAGCTGTTGCAGCCTGCGCCGGCTGCGACGCGGTGGCCATAATGGAATCCCAGGTCTTCTGAAGTTCCTTCATGTCATATTCCGGCTCGCCTTTCGGCTGCAGAAGGATCAACGCCATATCCTGAGACAGCTGCTGACGTAAATCCTGATTCAGCATATTCACAGTCAGACCGTTCAGGAAGTCCTGACGCAGCTTCTGGTACTGCTCAGGCGCAATGTCGACAACCTGATTCTGCAGGGAGCGAATCCGCTGGCTGATCAGAATGTCGGTATCGGCGCGAGCGTAGGTGGCAAACAGCTTCTGCAGCTCCAGTTTTTTCTGGGCCAGCAGCGCGTTGAACTCCTCTTCAGAGAGCCCCTCTTTACGCACTTTTGCCAGCTCTTTCGCCACCACACCCAGGTTCGCATTCAGTTTATCGCCCGGCGATTCAACGTTAATGGCACATTGCGCACGCTGGAACAGCACGCGGCAGTCAAAGCCAAGGCCAATGTTCTTCACGTTGTTTTTGCTGAGCGTCTGCTGAACGTGCCAGAACAACGCTTCACGCGCCAGATCGGCACGCCAGTAGCGCAGCAGCGCCGCAGACTCGCGAATAGGCTGCCAGGCGTTATCCCACATCACGGAGAGCCTGTCCTGGCGCACGGTGTCCGTCATAATGCTGACAGGCTCGGCGCGCAGCGGAGAGAGCGTCGGGACAGGGGCTGGCGTTTCGCGTTTGCCCTTCAGATCGCCAAACGCTTTGTTGATCTGCTCAACCACCGCGCGGCTATCCACATTGCCGACGACGATCAGCGTCATCGCGTCCGGGGTGTACCATTTCTGGTAGAACGATTTTACCTGTTCGACGTCCACCGGCTGCTTCAGCGGCTCTGCCGGATCGTGCCCCAGCAACGTTGAGCCTTTCAGACGGTAGCGCCACCAGCCCTCTTTGGTATCCGCAGGCCAGGTCGCCACCATGTCGCCGTTGCTCAACGCATAGTTCACGGTGTCCGGCGTAATCGCCAGGTTGCCAGAGGCATCGGAGAGATAGGTAAGGGCTTCTTTAAGCAGGTCGTTACGGTTATTTGGCAGGCTCAGGTTAAACATGGTGTAGTCATAGGAGACCACAGCCGGAGGAAGGGGGCGTTTCGGATCGATGGCCTGTTGCCACAGCGAACGCACCTGTACTGCCTGCAAGCTGCCGCTCTGCGTGAGCGCCAGACGGGGAATAAAATGGCTAAAACCGGTTTGCTGAGTGCTTTCCGTAAGGGAGCCGGTATTTACGGACAGACGGATTTCAATACGATCGCTGGGACGCTGTGGAGTAGATAACACCTGCCACTGAAAACCGTTCGCTAGCGTGCCTTGTTGCCAGGCCGGGTCTGGCTGGAGCGCATCTGCCTGCACATAACTGGCTGCTGCCATCATCAGCAAACCGCCGGTTAAGAGTCGAATTTTTGTGCCCTGCATGTGAACCCCTGATCAACATTCCTGGTTAAAAAAGAGTGTCTCGCGACGCGCTGCACTCTAAAAGATGACGATGAAAACACGTCGATTAGACCGCGCGTTCGGCAAAACGTCACGGTCCGAAGTGAAATATACCCAAAAAAAATCTTGTCGAATTATGACAGGTATGAACAGTTATTATGCGCAGGAGCCCGCATCCCGACAAGGGAATGCGGGCAATTGTGACAAGATTAGGAGGTTAAACCAGGATTTTTGCTATCAGACGCGCGATTATTCAGCGTATCGTTGAGCTTCTTGTGATCCAGCTCTTTCACCCATTTCGCGACCACCACCGTGGCCACGCCGTTACCCACCAGGTTGGTAAGGGCACGCGCCTCAGACATAAAGCGGTCAATACCAAGAATGAGTGCCAGACCCGCCACCGGCAGATGCCCCACCGCAGAAATGGTGGCCGCCAGCACGATAAAGCCGCTGCCCGTCACGCCCGCAGCCCCTTTAGACGACAGCAAGAGCACCACCAGCAGGGTGATCTGATGGAAAATATCCATATGGCTGTTGGTCGCCTGGGCGATAAACACGGCCGCCATCGTCAGGTATATCGAGGTACCGTCCAGGTTAAAGGAGTACCCCGTCGGGATCACCAGGCCGACCACCGATTTACGGCACCCGAGCTTTTCCATCTTGTCGAGCATACGCGGCAGCGCCGATTCTGAAGAGGAGGTCCCCAGAACAATCAGCAGCTCTTCACGGATGTAGCGGATGAATTTGAAAATGCTGAAGCCTGTCGCACGGGCGATGGAGCCCAGCACCACCACCACGAAAAGAATACAGGTGATGTAGAAGCAGATGATCAGCTGACCCAGTTGCACCAGCGTACCAACGCCATACTTGCCGATGGTGAAGGCCATCGCACCGAAGGCACCGATCGGCGCCAGGCGCATGATCATATTGATGATGCCAAAGATGACCTGCGAGAAGCTTTCAATCACGTTGAAGATAAGCTGGCCTTTGCTGCCCAGACGGTGCAGGGCGAAGCCAAACATCACGGCAAACAGCAGCACCTGCAGAATGTTTCCGCTGGCGAAGGCGCCGATGACGCTGCCAGGGATGACGTCCAGCAGGAAGGCGACCACGCCCTGATCCTTCGCCTGTTCGGCATAGACCGCGACCGCTTTGGCATCCAGCGTAGAGGGATCAACGTTCATACCCGCGCCAGGCTGTACCACGTTGACGATGATCAGACCAATAATCAGCGCAAGGGTACTGACCACTTCAAAGTAGAGAAGCGCCACTGCACCGGTACGGCCCACCGCCTTCATGCTTTCCATACCAGCGATGCCCGTTACCACCGTACAGAAGATCACCGGGGCGATGACCATTTTAATGAGCTTAACGAACGCGTCGCCAAGCGGTTTCATTTGCGCGCCCAGCTCCGGGTAATAGTGACCCAGCAGAATACCGATGGCGATGGCTGTCAGGACCTGGAAATAAAGACTTTTGAAGAGTGAGGTTTTCATAGGGTGTCCTTGGGAAGAAAAACCACAGGCTTTGTAAGGTTATGGTTAACCTGCGGCTCTAAAATAACACCCGTATAACAGGACAGAAATAAACCCGGTTCAAATTTGAAACACAAATGTTAAGAACTTTGAACTGGCTCGCACAAGCCAGCAACAAAATTACACTTTTGCGTTATGGTCAGCGCCAGAAAGGTATCGCTGCTCGAAGACATCCGGCGGCACTGCGGGGGCAAAAAGGTAGCCCTGGCCGCTCTCGACGCCCGCCTCTGCCAGCCAGACGCGTTGCGCTTCGGTTTCAATCCCCTCGGCAATAAGGTGCACCTTGAGGCTGCGCGCCATCTGGACGATGGCCTGCACCATGCTGCTGTCCTCCGGCAGCCCGTCGACAAACGATTTATCGATTTTGAGCACGTCCACCGGCAGGGCTTTCATGTGCTGAAGCTGGCGCAGCCCGGCGTACCCCATACCAAAATCGTCCAGCGCGATGCGAATGCCGGCATTGCGCAGCGGCTTCAGGATGGCCACCGCGTCGTTAGGATCGTCAATGCGCCGGCTCTCCGTCACTTCCAGCGTCAGCGTATCAGGCTTTATCCGGTAGCGGTGGATCAGCTCCAGCATCTCGGAGACCATCGTCGGATGCATAAGCTGCAGGGCAGACAAGTTGACCGACAGCGGCAGCGTTACGCCGCGCTCCTGCCAGGCGGCAAGCTGGCGGCAGGACTCCTCCAGTACCCAATAGCCAACGGTGACCATCAGGCCGCAGGATTCGATGCGCTCAATCAGCCCCTCCGGCAGCTCCCAGGAGCCATCCGGCTGCTGCAGGCGGAGCAGCGCCTCGGCGCTTTTCACTTCCCTCGTCTGTAAATTCACCTGCGGCTGTAGCCAGAGGGCGAACTGACGGTTATCCAGCGCGGTCAGGATATCGCTCTCTTCCGTCAGGCGCTGCTGCGCCTTTTCCATCTGCTCCGGGTCGAAGAACTGGATCTGATTTTTCCCTTTGCGCCGGGCGGTAAACGCCGCCGAGAACGCGCGGCGGTACAGCTGCTCCGCCGTTAAATCACCGTAGTACATGGCGATACCGATACTGGCGCTCGGACGAAGCTGGATGCCCTGCACGGGCAGCCGCTCATTTATGACAGTGAGTACTTGCTGACCTAATGTGATGGCGTGCCACGGCTCTTTCACGCCGTTGGCAATCACCACCAGGTCGTAACCGCTGACCTGGGTCAGCACCATGCGCGGGGCAAGGACAGACTTCACCTTTTCCACCAGCGTCAGCAGCAGCATTTCACGCTGGCTCTCCTTGAGCACGCCCGCCGTGTCCTGCAGGGTTTCACAGGCAATCACCATCAGCGCCGTGGTTTGCTGCCGCGCAACGGTCTGCTCCAGCATTGCCATCAGAAACGCTTTATTAGGTAGCTCCGACACCGGGAAGCGCGTGGCGCTGTTGTTTAGCTCATCCTGATGACGCTGGATGCGCTGCTGGTTGAGGTTGTAGCTGCGCACCAGCATACCGATCTCATCGTCCTGGTGCAGACGCGGCAGCTCAAGCTGGTGCCCCAGTTGATCCTGCGGCGAAAGCCCGTTCAGCTCGCGGGCGATACGGCGCAGCGGGTGAACAATGAGGCGGTTTATACACCACGTCAGCGCTACGCTGATGATCAGGGTCATAAGTAAGCAAGTGGTCACTAACGTAACCACCCAACTCATGACGAATTTATACATCCTGTACGAGTCCGCCTGCAGAACCAGGTAGGCCAATGGCTGCGGATTGGCAGGACGTTCCAGCGAATAGAGAGGCAGAGAAATTTGCACCGGCAGCTCAAACAGGCGCATCACCATCATCGGGACGGGACGCTCCGGGATAAAACTCATCCGCAACGCCTGGAACTGGTTGGGTAAGACGACATCGGCGCGGCTAACGACGCCGGCAGGCTGAATGCGCTTTAAGATGGTTTCCGCTTCGGGAATGTCCCCTTTCAGGATCGAGGCGGAGAGCGGGCCGCGCACCGAGCGGGCGATACTTTCTAACTGCGAAGCCGTGTTATAGCGATTCTGCTGTACGGAATGAAACAGCAAAATTACGCAGAAGAGCAGTACAAACAGCATAGTGACGGCAGAGACCATCGCCATTTGTTTGATCGTTAAGGAACGGCTGACACGCAAAATGACTCTCCACAAAACTCGAAGCGCAGGGCGCGCCAGGGTGTAAACCTGGCGCGCCTGAGTATACCCGATTGCCGCGCTATTAAGAGAGACTTACAAATGGATTAAGGAAAATCCGATTACCAGTCCGCATAAGGAATAAGCGGCTGCGGCGGTAAGTCCATATCGCCCTGCCAGCCTGCAGCAGAGTAGCGCACATAAATTAGCGCATGGCTTGGGGTGTAATCTTTCGCTTCCTGAATATCTACGCCCATGCCCACAAACCAGTTGGAGGTGACCCGGCGTTCGATAATTGCCCGCGCGGTATAACCCGTCCCGGAGGAGGAGCTGCCGGTTTCCATCGCGCCACGGTCGGTATAGCGGCCTGGCTCATCGGTCGGGATCAGGCTCTGGATCGGGTAACGCAGCTCGTCTTTGGTTTTGGAGTGGGACCAGGACACCGAGCCACCCAGCTCCCAGGACCAGTTTTCCGTACGCTTACGCCAGGTCACCGGCAGCGCAAAGGAGACATACTCCTGCGGGCTGTAGTAGCCGCCCTGGCCGAGGGAATAGCCGCTCAGATCCTTATCGTAGTGCCAGAGCATATTGGAGACACCGACCGTCAGGCGCTCGTTGTTTTTATTAATGAGCTTGTAGTAATAACCCGTCATCCAGCGGACGCGCCAGTTATCTTCCACATTTTTACCGGTCAGCGTTTCCGCGTTCAGGCTTGACCAGACGCCGTTCGCCTCGCCTTTGTCATAGCTGATGCTTACCCCGCCGCCCGTCGCGCGCACGCCGCCCCAGGTGGTGCCGGTATTGGTATCTTTTTGCCCGGCGAACGCCAGCAGAGAGCTGGAGATAGGCCGACGATGGGCGTTGACGGTGTAGCCGATGGGGCCTAAATCGCTGCTGTAGCTGATACCGCCCACCACGTCGACGACGTCAAAGCCCATTGGCGTGGTACCAATATCCATCGCCCAGGTTTTATTCTGCCAGCCAACGGCGACGCTGGCGCCGCTGTCGCTCTGGCTGGTGTTGCCGCTACACGGCGTGTCGTAGCAGGTCCCCCATTTAGGGTCGTAGGTTCCGTTATTGTTATCAAAGGTGCCGGCGTCCATGTTGACCAGATCGCTTCTGAAGAACATGCGCCCGTCAGAGAGTGGGGCGTCCACCTGGAGCATGGTGGTATGCGCTTTCAGGTCAGAATAGCCGCCCGTGCCGCTGGAGCCCCAGTAGTCGTGCTGCAGCGTGACGTTAACATCCTGCTGACGGTACAAATCACCGGCGTCACTGCGCACGCCGCGCTTCAGCCAGTCATCTTTTTCATCGTTTCGCGTCAGACGGGTGAAACTGTCATTGTCCACCGGACGCGTCGTGGTGATGCCGGACGACACCATCGCATCTTTATACGCCTCCAGCGCCTGCTGCGGCTGGCCGTTTTGCGTCTGGAAGCGGGCAGCATCACGCAGCACCAGCGCGCTTTCCATGGAGGCGGGCTGCGATTTGGCCTGCGGAATGATTTTGCTGAAGGTCTGTTCTGCAGCAGCGGAATCGCCCAGTCCTGCCTGCGCCATCGCGATCCGGCGCTGCATATTGAGCGACAGCGGCTGGCCGTTTTGCGCGGCGGGCAGTTTCGCGAGCTCCGCACGGGCGGCATCTTTGTTACCTTCCGCGCTGTAAATTTCGGTCAGACCGAGGATCGCGTCTTCGTTCTGCGGCTCACGCTGCAGGACGGCGCTGTACGTCGTTTTCGCCGCGTTCAGATCTCCACGCTGCTGCGCCCAGTCCGCCAGCGTCAGGTCGATGCGGGTGGAGGCAGGCTGCTGACGCAGAAGATTTTCCGCCTCCTGCTCTTTGCCGCTGTCGCGCAGGCGGTTGGCGGTTTCCAGCACCTGATTGCTTTGCAGACGGTCGGCAAGTTCCTGAATGTTGCCGTTCCACTGGCTGCGCGGCAGGGTATTCAGATGCGCCAGCGCGGCCCGGTCCTGATCGTTTCCGGACAGGTAGAGCCCGTTGGCATACACCTGCTCCGGGTCAGACGGTTTCTGGCTGGCAAGCTGGCGCATCAGGGTATCCGCCTGGCTGCGCTGGCCCGCGCTGTAGAGATCGCGCGAGAGACGATAGGTTATCCAGACGTCACCGGGCGAGAGTGCCAGACGGCGACGCTGAATGTCTGCCGCCTGAGCGTATTTCCCCTGACTCTCCAGCTGTTCTGCCTGGGCGGAAAGCTGCTCGTTAGTCAGGCTACGCTCAATATCATCAATACTCCGGCGCTGGCTGGCAGAGAGCGACTGGATAAACTGCGAGGCTTTCTCCGGGGACTGCGCACGGTAAACATTGGCAAGGCCGCGAACCGCATTGCTGTTGCTGCTGTCCATACGTAACGCCTGGCGGTAATAACGCTCCGCCGCGTCGTTATCTTTACGCGCGGCGGCAGCATCTCCCAGCCCCAGCACCGCATAGCTGTCGGTATTGTCGACGTTGCGCGCCTGCTGATAGTAACGCTCCGCCTGCGCCGGGTTATTCGCCTTCAGCGCCGCATCCCCCTGCTGGATCAGCAGCCAGTAGCGGTTAACCTTCAGCAAGCTGTCCCATTTCCCGCGGTTATCGCTCTGCGGATCGAGGGCAATCGCTTTTTCAAACTGTGCCACCGCGCGGGCGCGGTCGCCTTTCTGGGAATAGGCCTGCCCCAAAGCCCCCACCGCTTCACTGTCGGCATGGTTGGCGCTGACGGCTTTTTGCAGCTCCGCCACCGCCTTACTCCCCTGCCCGGCATCCACCGCCGCCAGCCCTTCCGCTTTCGCGCGGAACGCCGGGTCAGCGAGCTGCTTTTGCTGCGCCTCAAGCTGGGCGCGCGCCGCCGCGACGCTATCGCCGTCGCTGAAGACGGTCAGGTATTTTTGCAGTGCGGTGACGCTGGCGCTGCTGGCAGGCTGGTCTTTGATCTGCTCATACCACATGTCAGAGGCCTGGCCGCGGCCGCCGGTGGATTTAGCCATCTCCTGCAGCACCGCAAAGCCTTCATCACGGCGTCCGCTCTGGAACAGAAGCTGGGCCAGCGTCGTCTGGAGCTGGGTATTCCCGGGGCTGCTGCTGTTTATTTTTTTCAGTTGGTTGATGGCCGAAGCGCGACGGGCAGGATCTTTCGCCACCACATTCCAGTATTCCGTCGCCACGTCGCCGCCCGGCGGGTTGCCGTCAAAGAGCTTGTTATAGGCGGCAATCGCCTCCTGCGTGTGCCCTGTCGTAGCGAGTAAGCGCGCCTGCTGAAGCTGCTGGCGACCATCCGGGGTGGAAAGCAGCATGGTATTGCGTGAGGACTGGTACGCGCCGGAGTCAGGGGCGATCCCCTTCAGGCGGTCCAGCTCTTTTTGCGCTCCGGCGTTATCGCCCTGGCGCAGCAGGTAGCGAAAGCGGGCGGCAATGACGTCAGGGTTGTTCGGATCGATCAGCTCAAGACGGTAGAGCGACTGACGAACCAAATCCTCGCGATGGGTCGATTCGCCCAGCCGAACCTGCTCCAGCAGCTGTTTCTGCTGCGGAGAGTTAACGGCCTGCGCCAGCGGCATCAGTGCCAGCCCAAGCGATAGAGTGAGTAGATTTACTGTGAACTTGCGCATTCCTGGCCCCAATCCGGTATTAATTCACCCTTAGCGGTGAAGCGAAAACGATGCTGATCCCATCCCTGACCAAAAAGAGTCAATACATAGCTGTAGTAGGCATTGTTATCGGGAAAATGATCTGCCACGCGCTGGCGCTGAACCGCCTGGGCATCGCGCTGCTGTAAAAACGGCAGCATCGCGGCAGAGAACCCGACCGGGCCATTGCCGGTGTGTTTCCCCGTCGCCACATCCACTTTCTCCGGCGGCACGCCCTGTTTAATTGTCTTTGCCGCCATCGGCTGGAAGCGCGTCAGCAGCCGGGCTTTTTGAGGATCTTTATCGCTCATCATGCCCACCCAAAGATAGACACGGATGGCGTCATAGCCCCCTTCCAGCGTTTTATCCTGCTGTAGCTGCCAGCCTTTGTTTTTCTGATACTGCACCCAGTTCGGCGAGAATCCCTTCGGCGCACTTTCCAGCAGCAGCCGCAGATTGGTTTCACGCAGCGTGGTCCACGGGGCACCGTAGCGGGTGAAATAGCTCGCTAACTGTGGAGGAAGGTAGCTGGGGTTAAAGCGCCAGGCGTTTTCTTCGGCAAAACCGACTTTACCGGGAAGCAGCATTGAGCCGAGGCCCGGCACTTTCACCACTTCCTCGCTGGCAATGTGTTTTAGCAGTGCCTTGCCCGTTTGGGTATAGTCCGGGTCTTTCCATAACCGGCCCGCTTCGAGCAGCGACCAGGCAATCCAGACATCGGCATCTGAGGCGGAGTTGGTATCAATCACCCCCCAGTTTTCTTTGTCTTTCTGTCCCCAGAGCCAGGCGGGCAGACGATCGTTGAGATTGCCGCTGGCGAGGTTATCGCGCGTCCACGCCAGCAGCTGGTCAAACGCCTTGCGATCGTTAGCGGCCAGGGCAAAGAACAACGCATAGCTTTGCCCTTCCGACGTTGTAATTTTGCGCGTGTCGCTCGGATCGATGACGCGCCCGCCTTCGCTGATGTAATCCTTTTTAAACTGTTCCCAGGCAGGCCAGGTACAGGCGGCGCGAAGAGGGATCGCCGCCAGCATCAACGCTGCGACTACACACCAGCGAAAGGCTTTCATCACGTCTTACTCATCCGGGTTAAGGCGACGACGGCTGATGATGCGCAGCAGACGCCACAGCACCCATGCCAGCAAGACCACGCTGACTGCAGCCAGGATGGCGAGCAGAACCGGATGGTTCGACAGCGCATACCACAGGCGCTCGAACCACGGCAGATGGCCGACGTAATACACATCACCCACGCGCAGGCTGTTGACGCCGGACTCGCGGATCACCGACACAGAACCAAACATCGCGGCACGTTTGCCGCTGTCGTTCATCGCGGTATTCAGCAGTTCATAGCCGCGCGGGCTGTCCGCCAGCAGGGCTATCACGCTACGCTGATCGTTGTAAGGAGACTGGAAGCCCACCACCGCAGCCATCGCCCCCTGAGAGGTTACGGCCGTCTGCGCGCTGGCCTTACGGTCGTTCACGTCCGGCATAATGCTTGGGAACTCGGTCTGGCGAAGCGGCGTGTTAACCCACGACTCGGTGGCTTTCACCAGCAGGTCGATACGTTTTTCATCCTTCAGCTTGTCCGGGATGGTGCCGATCACCATGATATCCGCATCTTTGTTCTGAATCTGACTGCCATCGTCCGTCAACGTGACGTTAACTGCCGGTAATCCGGTTTGCGCGCCTACGGTTGCCATGGTGTCGAGCAGGGTCGTCACCTGACCTTCGTTTGGCGCTTTTGGCATCACCACAATGGATTCAGAGAGATCGGCCATGCGGCTGAACGGGAAGCCCGCGTTAGCAAAGGCACGCAGATCCGGCATCGCCAGGAAATGGTAGTACTTCGAGAAGTCGATGGTCGACTCATCGCCGATCACAACGTGGTTTTGTACCGGCTGGAAGGTGATGCAGTTATCCACCGAACCGCCAGGCATCGGGTTCATGTACTGGAAATCAAAACGCAGCTGGTTGATCGCGCCAAGCTTCAGCGCCGGAATAGAGACGTCCGTTTTTCCGTCCAGCAGCCCCTGCAGCACCGGCAGGCGGAGCATCAGACGGTTGGTGTCCTGGGTACTTTGCAGGCTGAACGATTGCAGGAACTGGTTGTTCAGGCTGATATCCATGCGCGAGCTGTCTTTCGTCGCCGGCGCGGTATAGCGGTAGTTGAGATTGATATCAATGCCGTTGGTGCGCAGCAGGTACAGATCCGGCGGCAGGTTCAGCGACAGGCTAATCGGCGATGGCTCAAGGCCGGAGGCCTGCAGCTGCTCTTCATAGGTTTTCAGTTCACCAAACGTCACGGCGCGGTCGGTACGCACCCAGTTTGGCGCGTCATAAGGTTTACGCGCCAGCAGCGGCTTAACTTCGTCCACCACCACGCTGTTGCCGCGGAAAAGGACGTTGCCCTGAGCAATCGCCTTCGCGGCCTGGACCAGATCTTTATCATCACGACCAAAGACCACCAGCAGCTTCACGTACGGGTTATCCGGGTGGCTTACCATCTCAATGGTTGGCGCTTTGACTTCCGGGTGGTCGCGCAGGAAGCCCGGACGCTTCGCGTTGGTTGCAAAGACAATCGCGTTCCTGTCCGGCATTTTGTCATACATCACCGGGAAGTTCTGACCGCGCCAGCCGGAGCGGGAGCCAAACCAGGAGGCCACAATGGTCGCCGCCAGCTGCTCGGTCACGTCAGGGGACGATGCAAACACCATCGGCAGCGTGAGCGGACGGTTATCACGCGGGTCGAAGAACGGAACCGGGAACGCCGACAGATCGTTTTTCAGCGCCAGCGGCTGGTAGGTCATCTGCAGCGAGGAGTTACGCCCGACGTCCAGCCACAGCGTGTTGCTGGCGGGGTTTTCGCAGACATCGCGGTAGTGACCAACAAACTCCAGACGGATACGGTTAAAGTCGGTGATGAAGAGCGGGTTAATCGGCACCTGCGCCTGTGTTTTCTTACCCAGCTGCTCTTTGGTCACCGGCAGAACGTCCATCAGTTCATCGTTCAGGTAGACCTTCAGCTGAGACTGCGTCGGCAGCAGGGATGGCGACGGGGTGTATTCAAGGTTCAGTACCGCATTTGAAACAACCTCATCGCTGCGCATACCAAATTCAATGCTGCCGTTAGGGTTGACGCCGCGCAGCACCATGCTGCCCGGCGGCGGCGCGATTTGCGCGAAGGTCAGCTTCACGTCCCGCGACGGCACATTATCCGCGACAACGGGCGCGTTAGCCCCCCGCACGCCCGGCATCACCTGCCCGATGACCGGATTCTCGACCGGCAGGGTGTTCCCCTCCGTTGGCTGGTTCGGAATGATGTTTTCTGTTTGACCGGGTGCCGCCGTAACAACCGGATCGGTTGCCTGCGCGACGACAGGGACCGTCGGCGCAGGCGTCGCCGCTGCGTTACCGGGTGCTGCGTTAGCCATTGTTGCGGGAAGTGCACTCACTCCCACTGCCACTGCACATAACCAGGAAAGTTTTGTTTTCATCGCGTTATCATCATTGTTGAGCCATAACCGGGTCCGCCTGCTTCGTCTCATCCCGCTCGGGACGACGAGGAATGAACGACACGACCCAGGAAACCAGCGAAGTAAGTGACCGGAAAATTAATTTCACCGACGACGGGGCAAATTCTGCAAGGTGACGATAGCCACGGAACCCCAGCTTCAGAATATCCAGCAGGCTTTCCAGAGGTTTATCTTCCGGGAAGCTGTCCTGCCAGAGAGCCCATGTATCCGCACGGGCAAACGTACACTGCACAAAATCAATGTGTTGCTTTTTGGTCAACGGCATCAGCTGCAGACCCACTTCACTGCCTGCCACACGCACAACCTGCGTCGGGAAGACATACTCCTGCTGACCGCGCTTAAGCAGCAGGTTAACCTTCTGCCCTTCCAGCACTTTCGCCTGGCCGTTGATTTTGATCCCCAGGCCACCGTCAGAGAAGTCGTGCACCGTGCAGGAGAAGAGGTGACCATCTTCACGGGCGATTGCCGCAGGCATGCAGATTTCAACGCGATGCGCGCGACGAACCTGTTTACTCTCTACCGACACCGCCACCGCGCCGCCGAGGATAATCAGGTTGTAGAACACCCAGGCCATACTTACAAAGACGGTCAGGATTTCGTTTTCCGGGCCGTAGAAGTAGCGCCAGATACCGGCGATCACGCCGACAATATTCAGCAGCACGAGGAAGATATACGGGCGGGAGATCACCCAGTCGACGTACTCTTCTTCCACCAGACCGCCCTTCGCGGTGACGTTGAATTTCCCTTTGTGCGGGTTAATCAGCGCGACCATCGTCGGCGGCGCGATGTACCACGCCAGCACCGTTTCGTAGATTTCACTCCAGAAGGAGTGCCGGTATTTGCCCTGAATCTTCGAGTTCGTCAGGCTCGCGTGGATCATGTGCGGCAGAACGAACAGCGCAATCATCAGCGCGGGGGCGTAAATGATATAGGCGTGAAGGAGCAGGAACGCCAGCGGCGCGGTCAGGAAGATCAGCCGCGGGATGCCGGACAAGAAGTGGAACATGGCGTTGACGTAGCAGAGACGTTGCGCCAGCTTGAGCCCTTTGCCTATCAGCGGGTTATCGAGGCGGAAAATCTGCACCATGCCGCGCGCCCAGCGAATACGCTGACCAATGTGCGCGGAGAGTGATTCCGTCGCCAGACCAGCGGCCTGAGGGATACGCATATACGCAGAGGTATAGCCGCGGCGGTGCAGGCGCAGCGAGGTATGCGCATCTTCCGTTACCGTTTCAACGGCTATTCCGCCAATTTCATCCAGCGGCTTACGGCGGATAACCGCGCAGGAGCCGCAGAAGAAGGTGGCATCCCACATGTCGTTCCCGTCCTGCACCAGCCCATAGAACAGCGTGCCTTCGTTCGGGGTTTTGCGGAAGCGGCCAAGGTTACGTTCAAACGGGTCCGGCGAGAAGAAGTGGTGCGGCGTCTGCATCATCGCCAGCTCTTTCTCTTTCAGGAACCAGCCCATGGTCATCTGCAGGAACGAGCGCGTCGGCACGTGGTCACAGTCAAAAATCGAGACGAACTCCCCGGAGGCATACTTCAGGGCGTTGTTGATATTCCCGGCCTTCGCGTGCTCGTGAGTCGGGCGGGCGATGTATTCGACGCCGACCTCCTCCGCAAACTGGCGAAACGCCGGACGGTTGCCGTCATCCAGGATCCAGACTTTGAGCTTATCTTTCGGCCAGTCGATGCCCAGCGCGGCATAGATGGTGTTTTTAACCACGCTCAGGTCTTCGTTGTAGGTCGGGACGAAGAGATCGACGGTCGGCCACTGCGTGGTGTCTTTAGGCAGCGGAACCGGCTGGCGGTTGAGCGGCCAGATCACCTGGAAATAGCCTAGCACCAGCACAATCCACGCGTAGGTCTCAGCAAACAGCAGCACCAGACCGCACACCAGGCTGACCGGGTCGTCCCAGTTCAGCGTTGAGGTGTAACGCCACCAGATGTAGCGGCAGGAAACTGTCAGCGACAGCACAATCAGCATCAGCGCCGAGAAACGGCCCGGAATACGACGAACCAGCAACGCAACGCCCCACAGCAGGATCAGGAAGATGAACTGCGCCAGGGGGTTGAAAGGTTGCGTAATACAAACCAGCGCCAGAATGAGCGAGAACACGACAATCACGCCGAGAATAAAACGCCGCAAGCCTGGTTGGAGATGCCCAAGCTCTTTATGGTTATCCAGATGGCTGGTCTTATCGCTGACGCTAGCGGGCAGTTTATCCAGCCACTGGTGATAGCGTTCACGTAACTGCTGTACGCGGGAATAGCTGCGCCAGTGCGGCGTTATTTTCTCCGTTCGGGATGACGATATTGCCAGCCAGACGGCCTGAATAAGATAGCGCGCCGGGTCCAAAGGCCGTGGTCGGTCGGGGTTAATGTGTGGGTATAATTCGCCGTGACGCGCACGGATGCGCTGCCAGCGCGGGTGCTCGAGTGGAATGAACGTCCAGGCCAGAATCAGCCAGAAACAGCCGAGCGCGGCGCTGAATGCCAGAGCACCATGCCGGCGAAAGTGCCGGTAATGATCGCTCAAACGCGAACTGACCGGCGGGATGAGAAGCCAGCTGGCGAGTCGACTCATACCGAACTCCCGGCAGGCTCCGCCTTGCTGGCGAAGTTCAGCAGACACCAGTTCGCCAGCGTCAGGATCTCTTCTGCTGCCAACGAGTCGCTGCGGTATTCGCCCAGCGGCTGCTTGGAGGCGAGGCATTCCGCCATCCCCTCATCCCGATGAATCACAATGGGAAGCAGGCGGCGCTGGCTTTGCAGCCACACCTGATAGAGGTCGTCCTGGATTTGGCTACCGATACGTAAATCGTTAATCAGGAGATGTGCGTTCTGAGGCAGCCCCTGCTGATGCAGGCGAATATGGCAGTTCGCATCGACGTTCACCACGGAAAGTACATGATCGCACTGGGCGATGAGCTGCCGGGTCAGCGTTCCGGCGCCGTGCGGCAGATCCAGCAGGATCCACTGGTAGTACCCCTTTTCTTTCAGGCTCTGCAGCGCAAGCGTGAACTGCGAAAACAGACGCTGATAGGCGGCTTCATTCTCGCGTTCTGTGGTGGTCAGTTGGCCAAAAGGCAGTAAATCCAGCTGGGAGGTATAGCGTAGCCCCGCATCCCGCCAGTCTTTGTCATCAAGCAGCGCGCGGGCCCAGCCCTCTTCGCGAGTGAAATCGACGTTGAACGACATACGCAGCAAATTATCGGCGCAGGCGTCAATCACAAGCACCGATTCACCTAAAAGCTGTAATGACCACGCCAGCGCCGCGGTAACAGATGTGGTACCCACACCGCCACGGACGCCCTGTAATCCGAGTATGGCCATCAATGGCTCCCTTAATGTTGATGGGCGAATTCAGCTAATAACGGCCAGCGTTTAATAGCAGCAGCCAACTGTTCCCGCTGGGAAATATCGGTGTAATCTATTTCAGGTAGAGAAAAGGCCTGCGCCAGCGCCAGAAAATCGTTTTGGAATGTGTAACCCAGAGTCGAGTCGACTGGGGTTGCAGGTTCGTTATTATCCATTCTTATTCCATCCCTTTGAGGAAAATCGCACGCTCGGAAGTTGCGGGGCATCCTGCCCTGACAAATTTCATTTACATGCTAAATCTGATGTTCTTTAATTTCAATGTTAGGTTTATTTCTACGCTTTCGCTAGTAAACTGAGATACAGGCAAATTAGACGAAAAGAGGGACATCGTGGACTCCATATTTTCTATTGGCATCCAGTCATTATGGGACGAATTGAGCCACATGCCAGTCGGTGGAGTCTGGTGGATTAATACGGATCGTAATGAAGACGCTATCAGCCTGGTAAACCAGACAATTGCCGCTCAGGATAAGGATTCCCGCGTGGCCGTCATTAGCATGGGCGAAGAGCCGAAGAAAATAATTACGCTGGAAAGCGACAGCGGCCCCCAGAAAGTACGTTTGTTTTCTATGTCAGCGGAAGCGGATAGTCTATACTTTTTGTCCCGCGACGTTCAGTGCTCTATAGATCCGGATCACTATTTAGTGATTCTTAAATGTGCAAATAACATACTGCAAAATATTCCTGCGGAAAAACTGCTGTCGTGGCTGGAAAAAATCAATAAATGGGCAAAGTTTCAAAATTGCACGCTATTGGTCGTCAACCCCGGCAGTAATAACGACAAGCTGTTCTCACTTTTGATGGGCGAATATCGCTCCCTGTTCGGGCTGGCAAGTCTTCGTGACCAGGCAGGCAGCTATCTCTACGATATTGCCTTCTGGTGCAATGAAAAGGGCGTGAGCGCCAGGCAACAGCTGACTCTTAAACATATTGAGGGGAAATGGCACCTGGCACAGCAGGAAGAAACCGTGGTGCAGCCGCGCAGCGATGAAAAGCGCATCCTGAGCCATATTGCGGTTTTAGAGGGCGCGCCCGCGCTTTCGGAAAACTGGTCACTGTTTGAGTCTAACGAAGCGCTTTTTCATGAAGCCCGCACCACCCAGGCAGCCACCCTCGTTTTCTCGTTGATGCAGAATAATCAGATTGAAACGCTGGCGAGACAAATTCACACCCTGCGCCGCCAGCGCGGCAGCGCGTTAAAAATTGTGGTACGCGAAAATAATACCAGCCTGCGCGCTACCGATGAGCGTCTGCTTCTGGGCTGCGGGGCAAATATGGTTATCCCCTGGAATGCGCCACTGTCACGCTGCCTGACGCTTATTGAAAGCGTTCAGGGTCAGCAGTTCAGTCGCCATGTACCGGAAGATATCTCCACGCTGCTCTCCATGACCCAGCCGATGAAGCTGCGTGGCTACCAGAAATGGGATACGTTCTGCGATGCCGTCGGCAACATGATGAGCAACACGTTACTTCCGGCGGACGGGAAAGGGGTTATGGTTGCCCTGCGGCCGGTCCCGGGCATTCGCGTTGAGCAGGCGCTCACCCTGTGTCGCCCGAACCGTACAGGGGACATCATGACCATTGGCGACAATCGCCTGGTGCTGTTTTTGTCGTTTTGCCGGGTCAACGATCTTGATACCGCGCTTAACCACATCTTCCCCCTGCCTACCGGGGATATTTTCTCGAACCGTATGATTTGGTTCGAAGATAATGCTATCAGCGCAGAGCTGGTGCAAATGCGCGCTCTCCAGCCTGAACAATGGGTTAAACCGCTCGCAATCACGAGCGATGTTAAACCGCTCCTCAATGCCAGACATGACGGACATGTCTGGCGTCGGGTTCCGGAACCCCTTCGCTTATTAACTGAGAACGGGGAGAACGCACCATCATGAATATCAGCGATATCATCCAACTGGTCGTATTCTGCGCGCTGATCTTTTTCCCGCTTGGCTACTATGCACGCCATTCCATACGCCGTATCCGTGATACGGCCAGAGTGATGTTTGTAAAACCTCGCTATGTAAAACCAGCCGGAACACTGACACGGGCATCACACGTCAAGGCAGACCGTAAACATGACTAATTCTTCCTATACCGCTTCGTCACCCTCGCCGCTCTGGCAATACTGGCGCGGCCTTTCCGGCTGGAACTTCTACTTTCTGGTGAAGTTTGGCCTGCTTTGGGCAGGTTATCTGAATTTCCATCCCCTGCTTAACCTGGTGTTTATGGCCTTCCTGCTGATGCCTCTGCCGAACATCAGGCTGCATCGTTTACGCCATTGGGTGGCCATCCCCATCGGCTTTGCGCTGTTCTGGCACGATACCTGGCTGCCTGGTCCGGAAAGCATAATGAGCCAGGGATCGCAGGTCGCGGGCTTCAGCGCAGACTATATGCTTGACCTGGCTGAGCGTTTCATTAACTGGCAGATGATTGGCGCCGTCTTTGTCCTGCTGGTTGCCTGGCTGTTCCTGTCTCAGTGGATCCGCGTCACGGTGTTTGTCGTCGCCATTATGATCTGGCTTAACGTGCTGACGCTGGCGGGGCCAAGCTTTTCGCTGTGGCCTGCCGGCCAGCCGACGACAACGGTGACCACGACGGGAGGAAGCGCAGCGGCTACCGTTACAACGGCAGGCGATACGCCGGTGGTGGGCGATATTCCAACGCAGACTGCACCGCCGACCTCCACCAATCTTAATGCCTGGCTCTCCAGCTTCTATACCGCTGAAGATAAGCGACAGACGAAATTCCCGGATGCGCTGCCAGCCGATGCGCAGCCGTTTGAGCTGCTGGTGATTAACATCTGTTCCCTCTCCTGGGCCGACGTGGATGCCGCCGGTTTGATGTCTCACCCGCTGTGGTCCCATTTCGACATCCAGTTTAAAGATTTTAACTCTGCCACCTCATACAGCGGCCCGGCGGCAATCCGCCTGCTGCGAGCAAGCTGCGGTCAGGCATCGCATAAAAACCTGTATCAACCCGCTGGCAACCAGTGTTATTTGTTCGATAATCTCGCGAAGCTGGGCTTTACGCAGCACCTGATGCTGGGGCATAACGGTCAGTTCGGTAACTTCCTGAAAGAGGTACGTGAACAGGGTGGCATGCAGGCGCCACTGATGGATCAAACCGGTCTTCCCGTTACGCTGCTGGGCTTCGATGGCTCGCCGGTTTATGACGATACCGCCGTGCTGCAGCGCTGGCTGCAGACCATCGAAAAAGACAGTAATCCGCGCAGTGCAACGTTCTATAACACCCTGCCGCTTCACGACGGTAACCACTTCCCGGGGGTGAGTAAAACGGCGGATTACAAAGTGCGGGCGCAGAAATTCTTCGACGAGCTGGACGCGTTCTTCACGGAGCTGGAAAAATCTGGCCGTAAAGTGATGGTGGTCGTGGTACCTGAGCACGGTGGCGCGCTGAAAGGCGACAGAATGCAGGTATCCGGTCTGCGCGATATCCCAAGCCCGTCCATTACCAACGTGCCTGCAGGCATTAAATTCTTTGGTATGAAGGCACCGCACCAGGGCGCACCAATTGAGATTACCCAGCCAAGCAGCTATCTGGCGATTTCAGAACTGGTTGCCCGCGCCGTTGACGGGAAGCTGTTTGTGGAAGATAGCGTTAACTGGGATCAGCTCACCAGCAACCTGCCGCAAACGGCTGAAGTCTCCGAGAACGCCAACGCGGTAGTGATTCAGTATCAGAACAAACCGTACGTTCGCCTGAACGGCGGGGACTGGGTACCGTATCCGCAGTAACTGATTTCCCCCTCTTCCCACAGGGGAGAGGGGGTAGTCAGTGCGTCATTATTGCGCTGAAATCCACATCCGCATTTTCAGACTTGCCGAATAGTCGTCGTCTTTAGAGGTGATTTCGGGCTCTCCGGAAGGCTGCCCCATCGTTAAATGCCAGGGTAGCGCAGACGGATTTTCGCATCGTTTACTCCATCCGGTTATTCGGCGCTTCGCAGGGAAATCTCACCGCCCACCCAGGGCTTGATCGCGCCATCCTGCTCCAGAAGCAGCGCGCCCTGTGCGTCAATACCGCGGGAAATGCCGTAAATCTCTTTATCACCAATCAGCAGCTTCACCGGACGGTTGATGAAGTTATCCAGCTTTTCCCAACGAGACAGGAACGGTGCCAGGCCTTCCTGTTCAAAAAGCGTGAGTGAGCTGCGCAGCTCTTTAATCATGCGCACGGCAAGGGTGTTACGATCGATGACGATCCCCGCCTCCTGGAGATTGGTCCAGGCCTGATTCACCACGTCATCCTGGACAGTACGCATCACCATATTGAGGCCCGCGCCAATAACAATTTGCGCCGCATCACCGGTTTTACCCGTCAGTTCGACCAGAATACCGGCAAGTTTACGATCGTTAAGGTACAGATCGTTTGGCCACTTAACGCGGACCCGATCGGCACCCAGATCGTGCAGCACTTCCGCCATGACGATACCAATGACCAGACTCAGGCCAATGGCTGCGGCAGGCCCCTGCTCCAGACGCCAGTACATGGACAGATAGAGATTGGCGCCAAATGGCGAGAACCATTTGCGACCGCGACGGCCACGACCGGCCTGCTGGTATTCAGCAACACAGGCATCGCCGGATGAGAGTTCGCTCAGCCGATCCATAAGGTACTGGTTCGTCGAATCAATCACCGGCAGCACCGCAACGTTGCCGTGTCCAAGCTGGCTGCGGATGACGTCTTCATTCAGCAATTGAATTGGCTCCGGCAGGCTGTAGCCTTTTCCCGGCACCGTGAACACATCGACGCCCCAGTCGCGAAGCGTCTGGATATGCTTGTTAATGCCGGCACGGCTCATGCCCAGCTGCTCGCCCAGCTGTTCGCCAGAGTGAAACTCCCCGTCAGCAAGGATGCTAATCAGGGTTAACGGAATGGTATTGTCCTTCACGCAATGGTCTCCACGGCATTCACTTCACCTGTGCGGCCAATGAAGCGGACTTCTGGCTCCAGCCAGACGCTAAACTTTTCGCCCACACGTTGACGAACATAATGCGCCAGCTGGACAACATCATCGCTGGTCGCATCGCATTGATTAATCAGTACCAGAGCCTGCTGCTGGTGAACGGCAGCGCCACCTACGGACGTGCCTTTTAACTGGCATTGATCGATCAGCCAGCCAGCGGCCAGCTTCACGCTGCCATCTGCCTGAGGATAATGTGGCGCAGTGGGCCATCCTTCAAGAAAGGCTTTTGCATTTTCGCTGCTAATAACCGGATTTTTGAAGAAGCTTCCTGCATTTCCATTTACTTTCGGATCGGGAAGTTTGGTCATTCGCATATGGCAAACTGAGTCAAATACGTCGCGGGGAGTGACGGTTGCCGGATCGAGACGCGTTAAATCGCCATAGGTCAGCACCGGCTGCCAGTTCTTTGGCAGACGCAGGCCCACGGCGACAATCACGTAGCGATCCTGATATTCATGCTTGAAGATACTGTCACGATAGCCAAACCGACACTGTTCTGCCGTTAAGCGCTTAGCCGTTCCGGTCGCCAGTTCGATGCAGTCGACATATTCACAGACATGTTTCAGTTCGATGCCGTAGGCACCGATGTTTTGGATGGGTGACGATCCGGCGCAGCCTGGTATAAGCGCCAGGTTTTCCAGACCCGGCATCCCTTTTTCGAGGGTAAATTGCACCAGCTGATGCCAGTTTTCTCCGGCCCCCACGTGCAGATGCCAGCTATCGGCATGCTGTTCCACACCAATGCCCATGATGCGGTTAACGATCACCGTTCCCGCGAAATCGTCGAGAAACAGGACATTGCTTCCTTCGCCCAGAATCAGTACGGGTTCGTTATTTTCTGTTGCGCTTTGCCATGCATCCAGCAGCTGCTGTGCAGTATCGGCACGTACAATTTGATTAGCATTACGTTGAATGCCAAAGGTATTCCAGGGCTTAAGGGAGTGGTTCATAGACGCTATCCTGATGCAAAAACGCAGGTAGTTTACCGTATAAGCAGGGCGTTGGGGGATTAGTTTGTGCAGCGCAGAAACGCAAAAAGGCCATCCTTTCGGATGGCCTCTTCACTTATTTGATGCCTGGCAGTTCCCTACTCTCACATGGGGAGACCCCACACTACCATCGGCGCTACGGCGTTTCACTTCTGAGTTCGGCATGCGGTCAGCTGGGACCACCGCGCTAAAG
>NZ_JADBQQ010000030.1:0-361 GCF_014895985.1 Enterobacter cloacae complex sp. P2B
TGCTAAAATTTGAGAGACTCGAACACACCATTAAAGATGTGTCGTTTCAATTTTCAGCTTGATCCAGATTTTTAAAGAGCAAAACTTCGCAGTGCACCTTTTCAGGTTCACTCTGAAGTTTTCTTGTGTTCGCAGTAAAAGATGGTGGAGCTATGCGGGATCGAACCGCAGACCTCCTGCGTGCAAAGCAGGCGCTCTCCCAGCTGAGCTATAGCCCCATCGTTTTGCCAACCTCTTCAAATTTGCTTCGCAAATTTGGTAGGCCTGAGTGGACTTGAACCACCGACCTCACCCTTATCAGGGGTGCGCTCTAACCACCTGAGCTACAAGCCTGTAGAGGTTTTTTACTGCTGTTTTTCAT
>NZ_JADBQQ010000031.1:0-34478 GCF_014895985.1 Enterobacter cloacae complex sp. P2B
CCCGCGTCTCCCGCCTGAAGGGTGTATTCCCGGCCGTTGGCCCCCTCGATCGGCATCCAGCTGGTTTTCTCATACCTCGCCCAGATATAGGTTGAGGCATCGGCACCGCTTCCGTTCGCCGTGAAGGTATATTCCGCCCTCAGGGTCTGCCCCACCTCCGGCGTGCCGGAAATGTGCAGATCTGTCACCGATGGCGCACCGTAAACATCTAATGCCGGGCTGTGCTGCACCGCCCCGACCAGCGACGGCTGACTGCTGCCCTCCGGTATTATCGTTACTTTAATGCTGTAACCCGCGTCTCCCGCCTGGAGGGTGTATTCCCGGCCGTTGGCCCCCTCGATCGGCATCCAGCTGGTTTTCTCATACCTCGCCCAGATATAGGTTGAAGCATCCGCACCGGTTCCGTTCGCCTTGAAGGTGTATTCCGCCCTCAGGGTCTGTCCCACCTCCGGCGTGCCGGATGTACGCACGTCCTCCACCGCTGGCGTGCCGTAAGCCGTCACCGCCTGGCTCTCCTGGAGCGTTCCGGTCAGCGACGGGTGGCTGCTGCCCTTCGGCGTCACCACCACCCGCACGCTGTAGCCCGCATAGCTGTCCGGCAGCGTGAACGTTCGTGCCGTATTGCCAGCGGCTGCCGCATTCTTCCATGTCTCTCCGTCCTTCCACTGCCACTGGTAGGTGGACGCATCCGCACCGCTCCCGTTTGCCGAGAAGGTGTATTCCGCACTCAGGGTCTGCCCCACCTTCGGCGTGCCAGAGATATGCAGGTCTGTCACCAACGGCGCGCCGTAAATCTCCACGCCGGATTCGCCTTTTTTGCCGTTGACCGTGGCGCTCACCGTGATGGTTCCACCGGTATTTTTCGTGGTGACGGTCATTGTCCCCACGCCTCCGGTTCCGGTGATGGTGCTGGTCTCCCCCCGAGCCACCAGCTCCGGTTTGTCGATATCCCAGACAATCGCCTCGCCCACTACCGCACGGCCAAAGCGGTCCTTCACCGTGGCGGTGTAGGTAATGGTGTTCAGCCCGTTAGCTTCCACGCTGGCCGCACTGGCAGTGACCGTCACGGCTGACGCTTTCCCGGTGACCGGCTCCGTTTTTGATGACGCCTTATAGCCCTCATTTTTGGCCGCGTTGGTAGCGGTTACCGCGACAAACAACGTTGCCCCTGTGTCCTGCTCTGTCAGGTGATAACTTTCCGACGTGGCGCCGTCGATCGCGCCACCGTCACGGTGCCACTGATAGCTCAGCTTCACCTCACCGCCGCCGTTCTGTTCCACGTCTACCTTCTCAACGCTTACCGTGTCACCCACCTTCAACCCGGCGGTTTGGTTCAGCGTGATGCTTTTGATCGTCGGAATCCCCTGCAGCGCCACGCCGGACTCGCCCTTCTTGCCGTTGACCGTGGCGCTCACCGTGATGTTTCCGCCGGTATTTTTCGCGGTGACGATCATCGTTCCCGTGCCTTCTGTACCGGTGACGGCGCTGGCCTCTCCCCGGCTCACCAGCTCCGGCTTGTCGATGTCCCAGACAATCGCCTCGCCCACAACCGCACGGCCGAAGCGATCCTTCGCCGTGGCGGTATAGGTAATGGTGTTGAGCCCGTTCGCATCCACGCTGTCCGCGCTGGCGGTTACCGTAACATCTGACGCCTTCCCGACCACCGGCTCCGTTTTCAACGACGCCTTATCGCCTTCATTTTTGGCATCGTTGGTCGCGGTCACCACCACAAAGAGAGTCGCCCCCGTATCCTGCTCCGTCAGGTGATAACTGTCTGACGTGGCGGCATCGATCGCGCCACCGTCACGGTGCCACTGGTAGCTCAGCGTCACCTCGCCGCCGCCGTTCTGCTCCACGTCCACCTTTTCCACGCTTACCGTATCGCCCACCTTCAGCCCGGCGGTTTTGTTCAGCGTGATGCTGCGGATAATCG
Source organism: Enterobacter cloacae complex sp. P2B (assembly GCF_014895985.1). Classification (NCBI taxonomy): domain Bacteria; kingdom Pseudomonadati; phylum Pseudomonadota; class Gammaproteobacteria; order Enterobacterales; family Enterobacteriaceae; genus Enterobacter; species Enterobacter cloacae complex sp. P2B. The sequence continues at coordinate 1,934 of NZ_JADBQQ010000031.1, forward strand.
GGTAACCGTTGAGCGTCAGTTGCGTCGCTTGTTTTTTGCCGCCAATATCGACCTCTATTTGCGCATTGCCCCCCGCGGATGCGGTCGTAAACGTGGCCGTCGCCTTGCCTTCTGCATCGGTTTTTTCGATCGCGTTGCTCAGCGCGCCAAACTGCTGCGTGATTAACGACCACGTTACGGGTGCGTCCGGTACGCTATTGTTGTGCTCATCCAGCGCGATGGCGGTCAGCGTCGAAGTGCTGCTCCCATTGGCATTCAGCGTATCAGGGGTACCTTTAAGCTCAACATGATTCACCTTCCCGACAGTCACATTGACGATCTTCTGCTCATCACCGGCGGAGACTTTCACCTGCGTTGGCGCTTTTTCAGGTACTACGACGGTTGCACTGGCAATACCGTGCTCATCGCTGTCTCCGGTAGGCGCTTCCCGGAACTTACTCCCTTCTATCCGCCAGGTGATGGCCTGCTTACGGCTGATAACCGCGTTATCAAACCGGTCATACAGCTGCGCGCTAACGGCTTTATCCTCACTGCCTGCGACCACGTTTTCCGGGACGTCCAGCACCACTTTTGCCACCGGCCCTGGCTCAAGGCTTACGGGCGCTGACGGGCTACTCACGGTATCTACCGTGGCGTTCACCACCCACTTCTCTGCTGCTTTTTGCGGCGCGATAAGCGCGATGGATGCTCTTCCCTCGCTATCCGTTTTGCCGCTCAGGGTTTCACCGTTACTGCTCCACGTGACGTTCTTCTCAACCGTCAGAGGCTTACCATCCTGATCGGTAACTTCAATAGTGAACGTCTTTTCCGTGGCAACTTCTGCGCGCTCGGGAGAGGCCACGAAGCGGATGGCAAGCGGGTGGGCAAAATCGACCACCAGCGCCATCTTCTCCTGCTGAACATTGTTATCACTGGCGGTGCTCTGGGTCTGGATCCCGCCTGGCGGGATCAGTGAGGCCGTAATTTCATCTTCACCATCCGCCATGATGTTTTCAATTTTTACCAGCGCCTGACCGTGCTCATCGGTACGTACGCTGTTTTGCGACAACGAGCCAAGCGAGTTCCTGCTCTGCCAGTACACCATCTGATCGGTCAGAGGGGAGCCCTGACCGTCTTTCACCTCGGCTAACACCAGCAACGCACCGTGACTCTCTTCGAAGAACTTCACGCTGCCGTCACGGCGGATCTCACCGGGTGAAAGCAGATGATCGATACGCAGGGTGGTTATCGTTGCGCTCCCGGTAATTTTTGCCGTTCCGCTCTCCCCTGGTATCCCTTTTTTGTTGAACGGTGTGACTTCAAAGACCACGCTTCGGGCCATATCACGCGTTTGCACCTCATACGTAGCACTCCCTTCCTTGAGCAGTTCGCCTGTATCTGCGTCATACCAACGCATCCGGGTTTGCTCAGGGTCTTCATCCTCCCCTTCATTGCTTTTATAGAGATAACTCCCCTCCAGGATCTGGCCCGGGGACATGTCCCCCTTAATGGCAACGCCCTCGACGGAAGGGGCAAAATCGCCCGGCGTCACGGTCAGGTGATAGCTGGCGGAACTTAATACGTGCTCCGGATCGACAGGTGACGTTTCCGTCGCTGTGATGGTGACATCGCCCCGATGCGTTGGGTTCACCAGACCGCTGCCCGGCTCCACGGTCGCGATCGCCGTGCTGGAGGAGGTGTAGCGAATGACGCCCCCCTGCCCACCTTTCACCGCGTGCAGCAAAGGCACGCCAGCCTGCGTGGTTTTTTCCGTCGGGCTGAAATAGAGACGTCTGTCTTTTTCTTCCTGCTTATAGGCGAGAACGATGTTGTTATTACGGGTAACGAACTCCGTGCGGGACTGCATGAGCGATGGCAAAGCCGCCGCATTTTCACTTGCCAGCATCTCGGAAAGTTTTCGGCCAAACTCCCAGTGGAAATTCAGACCCACAGAGAAGTTATCCCGCTGCCCGCTAATCATGCTCTGCTCCGCGCTGACCCCTACCAGCGGCACAGGTTGCCACTTAAGCCCGAGGTTAAGCCCGTGAGGATTGTGGCTGGCTTCGCTGCGGCTGCCGTTAACGTCCACTTTGTCGCCATACCACTGGAACCAGCCCAATTTAAGCGCGACGTGCTGTGAAAGGGCCGTCTCCAGATTGAGATCCCAGCCGCGGGCGGCACGTTCATACAGTTCATAGCGGTCGGGATCATCATTAAACATGCTGTCGTCAGAATGACGCCAGCCGCTCAGGGGCAGGTAGTAGTTCGCGGACGCACGAATCCCATCGCTCCACAGCTCGGCGCCGGCCCCCATTCGGTTATGGTGCCGCGTGACATCCTGATCGAAAAAGAGGTTTCCACCCGCCATCAGATGCGGGTTAAAGGTATGTCGCCAGCCCAGGCCAACGTTAAGGATATCGCGCTCGTTCCAGCGGTGTGCGCTCATCTGAGTGAACAGAATGTCGTGTTGCCAGATTTTAACCGGCCACAGATAGTCCAGCCCGAAATCGCGGCTATCGCTCCCGCCTATACCGACGTCTGCCGTAACGCGGGCTTTCCCGCCGATATTGTTTAACCACGCTTCCACTTCCTGGGTTAACGCGGCATTCACCTCGCTATTTGCCGCACCGCGCAGGGCATCACCCGCGCCGTTTTGTTGGGCGCTTCCCCACATGCCGGCCATTTTATCCCGCAGGGGCTGATTGCTTTCGCTTTCAATGGTTGCGTGAGTTTCAGTTTGCGCCCGCGCGACGGGGGGAACCGTGAGCAAAAAGATGGAAAATAAATAATGTAAAAGGATTATCCACACGGATAATTTTTGACGTAAAGAACAGTACGAAACACTGGGCATTGTGACGCATCCCTAATTAATTAAACTCCCTGGTTAGCGATATTAAGATCCAGATAATTCCTAAACTCCATACAGTAATCAGGAGATGATCATGAGATTTTCCGTCCCTCATTAAATTCAATACTTAGGCATTGATGTTTAACAACTCTTTCAGCCTGCTTCATAAATTTCTCAGCCCAACTTCAGCCGTATATTTTCCGGAGCAGGTAATTCTTAACATGGAACAGACACCTCGCAATTTTATTGCTGACCGTCTTCTTATGCAGGTTTTCCCCTAATGGCAGGATGATCCCAGCAATACTCTGGATGTCATTTAATAAGGAAGATCGTTGACATGAATAAAACTGGACTGGCCCTGCTTATTTGTGCACTATTGAGTGCCCCCGCTTTTGCGCAAAATTCCGTCACGCACGAGCAAGCCTGGGAAGGCACTTCGTATCTCTCCGTTATCGTGAAATTAAAACCCGGTACAACGCTTAATAAGTCTTCACCCTTTTCATTACGCGACAGTACCCTCGCCGTGAGTCCGTTATTTACGGCAAATCATTTGCGCAGCAGTGAATTAAGCGAGATGGATGTGCTTAATGAACGCTACGGCTTTAACCGTTATTTACGTATAGCCCTGCCAGCCGATAAGCAACACGACGCGACATATATCAATGACGTAATTAATGAACTGGCGGCGCGACAAGATATTGAGCTGGCTTACCCGGAATCTATGCCGGTGTCGCTGGAAAAGGGGGTCACGGCTCCCGACCTGCCGCCCTATTCCGGGCTGAGCTATGCCCTGAACAGTACCAGCCAGGCCACCGTCCCGGATTTTCGTGGATTGCAGGATTACACCAAATCGCCAGATGAAAAACGGCCCGGCTACTATATGGGTGGCGTTAATCGCGACAGCGTAAGTCAGTATTCAGGGCACGATGGTAGCGGCATTTCGCTGGTCTCAATGGAAAACAACGCATGGAATACCAGCCATGTGAATTTGCCGCCGATCGATTTCCATGAAGGGGACAAGCGCTATACGCCAGGCGAAGACCACGACACCAGCTCCGTCGGGATTATGGCGGCGAAAGATATCAATGCGGGCATCAAAGGCCTGACGTGGAACGCCCGTATGGGATACGTCAAATGGCAGGCCAATAATCTCTACAATATGATCCCCAGACTCCAGGCAGGAGATGTGGTGCAAATAGGTATGCAGACCGGCGGAGGAGATGTGACAGGTTGCACCTCCTCTTGCTATGTCCCCCAGGAAAACGCTCCAGCCTATTATGACGTGATAAAAGCGCTGACGGATAAGGGCGTGCACGTGATTCAGGCGGCAGGCAATGGCAATATCAACCTCGATCACGCCGGATTTAATGGAAAATTTGACGTTAGAAAGCGGGATTCCGGCGCGATCATTGCGGGCGCGTTTTGTGCAAACAATGGCAAAAAAGCCTCTTTCAGCACCTATGGCTCACGTGTGACCAGCGCCAGCTGGGGCTGCTGGGATGTGGTTACTACGGGTTACGGCGGTTTGCATAGCATAAAAAATGCGGAATACACCTCAAGTTTCTCCGGCACGTCCTCCGCGAACCCGATTATCGCAGGCGTGGTCGCCAGCCTGTCGGCCATTGCAAAAGCGCACAATATCACCGTCACGCCTCAACAGATGCGCGCCATCCTGCAGGAAACGGGCACGCCTTTAGCGGCAGGGGACTCAGCGAAAGTAGGTACTCACCCGAACATGGCGAAAGCCGTGGCCAAAATTCTTGAACTGAAAGAGGAAGCTCAGGATGAGGTCAAAGCCGTGCCCGGAGAAAGCTTTACCGTTACCGGCACGACCGATTCTTCCCGTGCGTATCAGTTAGACGGGAGCGCCAGCAAGAATGCCGTCTCCTGGAAATGGACTATCGACAAAAACAGTACTGGCACATTCTGGCTACAGGAGAAACATGCCGGAGGCTGGGTACGTGAAGTTTCAGGGCCTACCGCCCGGGCACTCATTCCCGCCAATACAGACGGAGAAGCAACCTACTGGTTAACCGTCACGGGCAAAGACGGAAGCGTGAGCGCTGAGAAGATCACCGTAACGGTGAAAAAACCACAGTTACCTGATATTCCTGATGACAGCGCAGAAGCGTATAACCCACGGATCGCCTACCCAGTGAGATGTACACGCGTATCGCATAACGGCAAAATCTGGCTGAATCAGTGGTATGTCAACGCAGGACAAGAAGAGCCAGGAAGCGGCGGTGAGTGGGGGGCATGGCGAACGTCGGATGCAGCTAATAATAGCTGCCCTTAAAAACCCTTTTGGTTAACATAATAGTAAAGCCTGGATATAAGCCAGGCTTTACTTTATTAATTCAACACTCAGGAAAAGCGTAAAAACGTCATTTCTTAAACTCCGTACTCGCTCAGATTTTATTAATATGCGTCAAGGACTGAAATTGGCAGTACTATTTCATACTCTGTCGCGCTCCGCCCTCTTTACAGCACGAACGGTCGCTCTTCTCTGCCGAAACTCCCCGACTCTTAATTGCTCAGAGAAGTCTCTTATTCAAGCCGGTTGTCTCCTCCCGTTACTATTTGTCCCTGTTATCACACGGTAATAACGCCTTTTTACCTGCGCCGCAGGTGAGATTAACTTTTCGTTATTGTTCAGTAATAAATAAGGGAACTTATGAAATTAACAGGATCTGCTTTTGTCCTTGCCGCTTTACTGGCAGGGGCGGGCGTCAGCGTTTCAGCTAACGCCGCCACGACCTCGCCATCGGCAAACTGCGAACAGGGTCACCAGAACTGCATGAAAGAACTAGGCACGCTGGAACGCGCCGTCAACGGTGAGAAAGTGAAGGTCGTTGAAGGGCAAACGATTCGTGCGCGCTTCTTTAACGACGGAACCGAACTGCCAAATCTGGAAACGCGCGTCACCATTCTTGCTGGCGAAGAGGCCCACTGGTCCTACGCCCTCGCCCAGGCTATCAATCAGCAGCACCCCGAACTGCGTGCCGGTTTCAGGCACAGCAACGGCGAGATTACACCCGATGAGTCAGAGCCAAATAAGGTGTATGCCAAACAGAACAACCCTCTCAGTCACGTAGAAGTGTCCTTCAATTAATTCAGGGAAGATTATTTTGAAACTACTCAAGATGAATAATATTACGTCGGCGTTAGCCGTGGCATTGATTGGTATGTATTCCACGGGCGCACTGGCGCATGGCTATGTTTTTGAACCAAAATCCCGTTCGGTGATTCATTTCCCGCCGATGAACGATAAAGGTGAGCATAGTAACGTCTGGCCTGCTGACGCCGTGGAAGCGCCGAAGCTCCCGGCTGGCAACGATATGAGCCCAACCCCGATCGCCAACGAACAGCTATTCCAGTTCCCGCCGGATGGAAAACTGGCAAGCGGTGGTTCAACGGCAACTCCCGCCTTCAGCAAGCTTGATGACGAAAAGCAGAATACCTACAACAACCCGATGTCTGCGGGTCCGCACCAGTTTAAATGGCATTTACCGGCTAAGCACCGCACCACCTATTTTACCTACTACATCACTAAGCCGGACTGGCAGTCAGTTCCGGGTGCGGATTCGCGCCTGACCAGAGCGATGTTTGAAGATAAGCCATTCTGCCATAAGGTTTATACCTATGCGCCAGGCAACCCGTCGGCCGATATTTCGCTCCCGACAGGCTTCGAAACCCACACCTGCGACGTACCGGAGCGTGAAGGTAAGCAGAAAATTTATGCCGTCTGGCGCGTGCGCGATACCGATAACGCATTTTATCAGATGATTGACGTCGATTTTGGCGGTGAAGTCGTTACCAAACCGGTGGCCAGCGTCACGCCATCCAGTCATAACCTGTCAACCAGCACGCTGTCGCTGGACGGTAGCGCCTCAACGGGGAAAGAACTGAAGTACAGCTGGGCCGTCACCAGCAATGCCGATAAGGTCATTCTGGAAAACAGCACCAGTGCTAAAGCCAGCATTCGCCTGAAGGCTAAACCTGAGAGCGATTTTACCGTCAACGTGAAGCTGACCGTCACCAATGATAAAAACGTGAGTGATTCAAAAACCGTCACCCTGAATGCCAAAGCTGAGGCGGATAGCACGGCACCGGAGGCGAAGGCAGGCAGTGACTTCACCGTTCACAGCAACAGTGAATCACGTGGTTATGACCTTAACGGTTCCGCAAGCGTCAATGCTGAAAAATACCAATGGACTATCGTTTCAGGACAGGACATTGGTGCGTTGCAGGTTGCTAACGGTGGCGAATGGGTTTCAACCGTCCACGCGGCAAAAGCCCGTGCGCTGATTAAACCCGGCAAAATCGGTAAAGTGACCTATCGCCTGACGGTGACGGCCAAAAATGGCAAAACCAGCACCGACGATATCACCGTGACCGTGAAGGAAGCGCAGCAGGCTTCTGATGTGCAGATCAATACGGGCAACAACCAGGACACCATCGTTGGCAGTGACGTTATTGCTGCCGCCGTCGTGTCCAAAAACAATGACTCGTTAAAAGGGGCAAAAATTGAATGGTCCGCACTGAATCACGCCGATAAGATTCAGATCTCGTCACCAAATAACTTCAGCACCAACCTCAAGGGTAAACATCCGTATACCGACAATGTGGACGTGACGCTGCAGGTGAAAGTGACGGCGCCTGACACCGGTAAAGTCTCTACGGCAACGAAGGTGATCAAGCTGCGCCCGGCGCAAACCGATGTAAAAGCCTGGGATCACAGCAAGACTTACAAGACACCTTGTGAAAAAGTGAGCTATGAGGGCAACATCTGGCTGAACAGCTGGGAAACCCGAGGCGTTAAGCCTGGTTCCGATGGCGAGTGGGGCGTCTGGAAGAAAGAAGGTGCTGCCAACATGCCTAAAGAGTGCAAATAATACTGTAAGTTAACTCTGGCCGGGTCTTCACTGACCCGCGCCTCACATTATCATTCCCTGCCTACACTTTCGTTATCATTTTTGCGCCGGAAATCGCCCCTTCGTTCCGGCGCTTTTTTATCGGTATAAGATCACCCACCCTATCGCGGCAATAATCGGATACGGGCCGAAAGGAAACGGTTGACCGGGCTTGATCCGCAACAGAATCAGCGCCATGATCAGCGCCAGCAGGGTCGAGGCAACAAAAACATCCAGCAGCGCCAGCGGGCCAAGCCACGCCCCGATCGCCGCCAGCAGTTTCATATCCCCCATCCCCATCCCTTCATGGCCGCGCAACAAACGGAACAGCAAAGAGAGGGTCCAGGGCACGCCAAATCCCAGCAGAGCGGCGATTAGTGCCTGCGTTGGCTCCACCCGGCTATAGCCGCTGACGGCAAACGTCAGAGACATCGCCAGCAGCGGGAGCGTCAGACGGTCGGGCAGGAGCATGGTGCGCAGGTCAATAAACAGCAGCGGCAGCAAAAACGTCACCGCCAGCAGGTCGAACAGGCTCTGCGGCGTGACGCCCTGCTGCCAGATAATCACCCCGTACAGCAGCGCCATAAGCCCTTCAACCAGCGGATAGCGCCACGATATCGCCTGACCACAGCTGGCGCAGCGCCCGCGCAGCAGCAGCCAGCCCATCAGAGGAACATTGTGGCGAAATTTAATGGGGTGTTTACAGCGTGGGCAGTGGGAAGCAGGCCACGATAAAGAGAGTGCTTCACCGTGGAGAATCAAGGGGAGCCGATAAATGATGACATTGCAAAAACTGCCGATAATGGCACCCAGAAAAACGCTAAAAACGAGTATTACACTCTCAACCATGGTTCCACACTCTAAGGGACATGCAATCTCCGATAATAGCAGAGACTACTCGTTATATTTAGGCAGCCTGTTTGCACGTAAAGTACAAAAGTCTCCGCGCAAGTTCGCCCATTCAATATTCAGATGCGTTTTTGCATACTGTGCCGCTTCTTTCCACAATAATGCCGCGATATGCCACTCCTTTCCCTGTTCATGTTCTGCCGCTCGTGAAGAAAGTGAAAACCACAGGGTAGCAGGGTCGTGTTTGTCGCTTTGCCAGTCCATCGTTAAGCCCTTTAGAAAAAATCCCAGCGTATCAATAGCGACGATAAAATAATTGAGCTTAAAATGATAAATACCTGAATAACGCTGAATGCCTCAGTGGGAGAACAACGCTGATTACCAATATTATCCGCTGGCTGGCCTTTTCGGGTCTCTATATCCTGCTGGCATTGCTGAGCTTTCATACGCGGGATAGCTGGAGCCTCTCCACCACGCTCTGGCTCCCGGCGCCGCTGCTTTTCGCCGCGTTATGGCTGACGGCCCCGCGAGAGTGGCCGCTGTGGCTGGCTACCGCGGGCTTGCTGCATGTGTTTGCTGGCGTCTGGATAGGCCGCCCGCTCGCGCTGGCGTGCCTGTTCGCCCTCTTCGACGTCGCGATATTTCCACTGTGCGTCGCCGTCTTTCGTCTGAATGCGCAACTGCCTGCGCTGCGTTTTGCGCGCAGGCCGATTATTGGTGAACTGATCTACCCCCTGCAGTTAATCTTCAGCATTTTTTGCGGCAGCCTGCTGCTTAATCTGGCGCTGTTACTCTCAGGGTATCCGATTGCGCCTCTGCATTTTTTTTCCTGGGTGCTGGCGGCATTAACCGGCATTCTCGCCATTCTGCCGCTGCTGCGTGAGAGCAAAATGCCGTCGCACCCGCGGTTTAACGGGCGGGAAGCGTTGCTCCTTGCCGCGAATACCCTGGTGCTGATAACGGGGTACTTTTTCCTGCCACCGCTCTGGCAGGGGCTAAACCTGCTGCTGGTGCAAACGACGGTGGTTTTACTGAGCGTGTTTGCGCTCTCCGGACGCGGCGTTGGCGCTCTGCTGCTTATTCAATACCTGATTGTGGTGCTGGCGACCCAGCAGCGGGAAGGGATTTTTTACACGCTAACGCCCGATCTCATCCCCGCAATCTGGCAGGCGCAGTGGTACCTGGTATTTTCGGCGATTTTTGCCAACTGTTTATATCAGTACCGCCGCTGGATCCAACAGCAACAGGCGCTCGCGGCCAGCACCAGTGCCATCATTATTCGCCTGTCGCAGACGGGTTCTTGCGTCGTGTTTCGCCTCTCGATGCCAGAGGAGGAGATCCTCTGGCAAGGCAGTACGGAAGCGCTGTTCCCTGATGAGGAAAAGACGCTGAGCACCCTGACGCTACTGGACGCACACTGCGATACGCCGTTCCTGCCCGGTTTTCGCGCCTGGTACTCACAGCAACGTGAAAGCAGCTTTGCCCGGGAAGTTGTTCTGCAAACGCTGCACGGAAGGCAGATGCGCGGGATGGTGATGTTTCACAGGATTGGCAATACCGCGCATCTGATGGGGGGAGTGAGCCTCTTTCTCACAGCATCCGCTGCAGAATCTCCCGCTGCCCACTAAAGGTGTACTTCAACACCGCCGCGACATGCCCAAGCAGAATCACACCCAGCAGAATGCAGCTATAGCGATGCACCTGGAAGAAAAACGCATTCACTTCGGCGATGGCAATCGGGCGGGAAACCGGCACCAGACCAAACAGGTTGTAGTCTTTTTGCAGCATCAGAAAACCGCTAACCAGCACCACCATAATGGTCAGATAAAACAGCTCATGAATAAATACCACCAGCTGTTTTTTACGTCCGGCTACCGTTGCCGGATAGGGCACCGAAGGGCGGAAGAAACGCCAGACGAAGCGCACCATCATGACAGGCGTGGCGATGGTACCCAGCGACATATTCAGCACGGAGAAAAAGGTAAACCAGCGGGTTCCTTCCAGCGCGTGCAGAATATAGCCCATGCACATCGCGTAGATAATGACGGCTGCGACCACCCAGTGCAGAAGGCGAGAAAACCGATCGTAACGTTTGGCAATAACCAGAGAAGTTTGCATAGTCGTTGTCCTGTAAAACAAACAGCACGGCTCCCTGCGAAGCCATGCTGTTTAAAAAAGAGGTTATTCAGCTACCCACAAGTTGCGGGCCCGATCCGGCGACCAATGGCTGGCACCTGTATGGCCAATCTGACAGCGGTAAACGTTGCCCTCATAGAGCACTTTATCCCCTACGGCATAGAGTTTGCCCGGCGTGAATGGGGTAACGTCGCCGCCCTGGCCGCCCTCTTCGCCTCCGCCATCGTCATTATCGGGCACGGTAACGTTGACCGGCTGGCTCGGCGTAGCGAAGTTGTTGGCTGCATCATAGGCGATGACCGTATAGCGATAGCTCATGCCAGGCTGGGTTTGGGTGTCGGTAAAGTTGAGTTCATGGGTATCACCGATCTTTTCCAGACCGCGCCAGATGGCATACCCCGCCACGCCCGTATTATCCTTAGCTGGCAGCCAGCTGAGCGAAACATCCTGCCCCTTCAGCGTGGCCTGCACGCCCTGCACCTGTGTTGGCGCCTGAGTATCCGTTTCGTCGCCCCCATCCGGCAGACTGCCGTCAAGGATGCTCTGGTAGCGGTTCAGAAATTCATAGCCGTAATGTTGACCATTTTTAGTGTTGCCATTGTCCCAGTTCACTGACCAGGTCATGAGCCCTTTTACCGCTTCATTTTTCGCTTCCAGTCGCGAAAGTGCGTTAAAGACACTCTGCGCGTCTCGCACATAGCCAGTTCCTGCCGCATCCGCATTGGCCGGGAGACCAATCACCAGCTTGTTCGCCGGGATCTTCACATAACCGCGCGTCCCGTTTGCCAGGCTGTCGGTGAGATAGTAAAGGAAAAGCTCTTTTTGACGGTCGCTATAGCCCTTCCCCCATTCCTGCGGCAGCCACCATTCACCGACTTCGTCCTTCTCCTCCTGCGTCATCATATTCACGCCGTCGCCCGCCTGGTTGTAATACTGTGGAGCGATAAAGTCATACACGCCCTCAAGATTTTGCAGGTAGGCTTTGTAGTTCACCCCGCGATCGGCCTGGAGATAGGGGAACTCTGGCGCCATGCTGATGATGAAGTGTTTGCCCTGCTGCTGATAATGGTCGCGCACCATTTTCAGCGCCGCCGGGATCACCGTACTGTTGTCAGCCGCGGTAATGGCCGTCTGCTCCAGATCGATATCAAGACCATCAAAACCATAGCGATCGGTCAGGCGAATAATCTCCGCTGCAAGCGCTTCAGTCTGGTCTTTGTTCAGTGCAATGTGCGCGTCAGCGCCGCCCAGTGAAATCAACACCGCGCGCCCCTGCTCGTTCAGCTCTGCAACCTGAGCGCGGAACTCCTCATCGCTCGCGTTGTAGGGTTTGAAGGTGGGAATATTCCCGCTCTGCCCGTCCATGACTTTCATGAAGGAGACGTTGACGACGTTGTAGCCTCTCGGCACTTCACGCAGCGACATATCAGAAGGTAAGCCTCCCTGATAGCCGCGCGCTTTGTCTATCTCTTCCGGGTTAATTCCCCAGTTGTGCCAATAACCTACGAGAATTTTTTTCTGACTGATATCCGGCATCTGTGAGGCGGCGTCGGTTGCGGCCGCATGGCTAAACGTGCTGACCAGCATTCCGCTTAACGCCAGGCCCGCGGCGATAGCGCTCAGAGATATTTTATTTTTCTTTAACATGGGAGATATCCTGCTCCAGGTTTAATAATGAAATCCTGTCCCGCAAGATAGGATATTCATCTTCCTGAAAACAGGAGAACAGCTCACTACAGCAGCAGATTTAAAACTCACCAGCCTGGATATGTCTTATAATAAAATTATCGTGAGATTATTTATACTCACACATTGCTACCCAGTTATCATTAATTTTCATCAGCCAGCTATCTTTATTAATCGGCTTGAATAACAGGTTAATATACTGACCATCTTCACTTATCAGAAAGGTCTTCTCCGGCAGCTGATCGCCAACGGCAATTTTTAATTCTGCCACCCGGCCATTGATGACGTTTCCCTTCTGTGTCACCGATTTTAACTGCAGGGTTCGGTTGAATACCCGGTTACCGGCCTCATCGGTTTTTACACCAAATAGCGTTAGCCTGTGGAGTTTAGGCCACCAGGTGATCACACCATTAAACTGGTAATGCTGCAGGCTTTCATCAATAAATTTGCCATTACGTATGACGCTGCTGCAGGGCTCGGCGGGCACTTTTCTACTTTCCAGGTAGTTGCTGGTCAGGTAAGCCAGCGCGCCACCCAGCGAAACGCTGATGCAAACCATCAATATGACGAATAGTATTCGTAACCGCATTTTCCCTCCTGAGATAGTTCGCCTTCACATTGCGCAACGAACACTTTTGGACCGTTCGACGCGATGTACACGTTATTGATGCCCGCCGGCAGGGCATGCCGCTTTCTCGCCAGCGCCTGCCGATCGACACTGCGCAGCGAAGAGAGATGAAACATGACGCCATCTACGTAGAGATTTTCCTGAAACGCCTGCGGCGTGTCGGCCGTGCAGACCACCACCAGCGTTGGAAGGATAATCAACAAGCTGCACAGCGCCGCCAGCAGAGTCCCGTATTGACGTGAGGGAGTTTTCATTGACTCCGCCGTGATAGCAGGCAACGACGGGCAATCGACGGGAGTGGGACAAGACGCGTTATCAGGCTCTTCTGGCGGCGGGCAAGCGACCTCACTGTCCTGCGTTTCGCAGGGTGCAAGTACTACACCATAACGGGGAATGGTTTTAATGATCGAGCCCGGCAGGCCGGCATTTTGCAGCTTGCGGCGGAGCATTTTTATAAGCTGGTGATAGCTGGATTCGCTAACAATCATGCCCTGGTTAAGCCAGATCTCTTCAAATATGGTCTCTTTTTTACATTTGCCGCTGAGGATCAACTCCAGCAAACGACGCTCGTTGGGCGTCAGATGTATATCACCATGATCCACGGTTGCCAGAGATGATTTTTCCGGTACGAACGTTACTGACGCTGAAAGAGAGATTTCTTCGTTATTCACGGGTAGGTCCTGGATAATAAAATTACAGCGTTTACATTGTTATGACGAAAAAGCGCAGGTATTAACAGTTACATGTCTGTTATCTAATTCGGGCACAAATTAACAACATATCCCTATAAATGATAGTACCTTCGCCCTTTGCGCTATTTCCCGTCCTGATTTTTCCACAACCAATTCATGATTTCAGAAAGTTTATTCTGAGTAACGCCTGAGTAATACCTGATATCCAACCTGAACAATAAGGAATTCCTTTCCGTACCTGAGAAATATCGCCCTCCATGCCGCTATTTCGCGATAAATAACAAACCATTCAGCTGCTCCGGAAAAAATCTCTATCATAGAATGTGAAAACGTCGTTACTTTACCTTTCGGTTTTCCATCAGGATCGGCTGATGCCCCCCAGCAACTATACAGCCCACCACTTTTTAGCTACTCTTTTTCACCTCACTCTGCTCTACACTGTAAGAGTGATGCTAAAGCGCCATTCGCTAAGATGTGCGGTGAACACCTGTCTTTTCCTTGCCGGATCGGATGTCATGCTAAAAACAGTTCTGATTGCCGACGACCACCCTGTCTATTTATTAGGCTTGCGCACATTGCTGCAGACGCGCCCGGACCTTTATCGGGTCGTTCACGAAGCGCTCAGTGCTGATGAACTCATGAATAAACTGGCGAGCGAGCCTGTCGATATCATCATCACCGACCTGAGTATGCCCGGCACGCGCAGCCCGGACGGACTAACCATGATCCGCTCGCTGATTCGCCATTATCCGCAGAGCATGATTGTGGTGGTCACCATGATCACCAATCCTGAGCTTCTGGACTCGCTGCGGCGCAGCGGGGTGCATGCCGTTCTCAACAAAGCCAGTTTGTCCAACAATCTGCTGCAGACGCTGCGCAGCACCCTGCGGGGGCAAATCGAACCGGTGAAGCCTCAGGCACAGTTGACCGAACGGGAAACAGAAGTGCTGCGCCTGCTGGTGCGCGGTTTCACCGTGAACGAGATCAGCGCCCAGCTTAACCGGACGAAGCAGACCATCAGTACGCAAAAAAAGAGTGCCATGAGCAAACTCAACGCCAGGAATGATTTCGAGCTGCTCCAGTGCGCGCAAAGTCTGGGGCTGGTTAGCTGAGCATGCGCAGAGGCTGGCTGGCGACATTATTTATCCTCATGCTGATAAGCGGGCACGCGGCGGCTGGCACACTGCGCGTGGGCCTGCTGAGCGCCGCGCCGCCTTTTCTCGCTATCGAGCGGCCGCCGGGCATTCTGGATGATGAACTCAGCATATTGTTTAGCAATACGACGCTGCCGGACGTCCAGCGTTTTAGCGACCCGGCAACGGCGCTGGATGCGTTGAAGCGAAAGCGCATCGATGTGTTAATCGCCGCCCGGCGTCCTGCAGCCGATCTGGTCGCCAGCGAGCCAATGTTCGCTTTCCCGCTGGCGTCCCTGAGCATAAAAGAGGGACGCGGCGGTACACTGTGCTTTCCGGAATTACCGTCAGAGGTCGCGACCCGCTGCTCTGCGACGGGTTCAGCCTCACCGGGGGAAAACGTCAGGCAGCTGGCAGCAGGGAAAGCGCGGGAATTCATCGCCCCGGAGTTTGTTTTACGTAACTGGCTGACCCACTCCCCCGCCACCACGCTGACCCTGACGCCGCTGGACGATACTCCCCCGCTACATTTTCGTGCCTGGGCTCTGCCTGAGCAGGCAAACACGCTGGAAATCTTCAACGAGCGTATTCACACCCTTAACCCGGAAGACGCTGAATGGCTGGAACAAAAGTGGCTTTTGCCGGACGGCAGCGTCTTTGACGCCCGCCATTCCCCCGTGAAGGAAAATGCGCCCAAAATCACGCTGCACGTTTTGCTTCCCGCTATTTCGCCGCCAATGGTCACACTCACGCCTGACGGGCATATTCAGGGGGTATGGCGCGATCTGCTGCTCAATCTGTTTCCGTCCAACCTGTATAGCCTGACCTTCAACCTTGATGCGCCCCCGCTTCAGTATGCGGAGAACACGTTGCGCATAGTCGCCAGCGCGACGCCACCGTCAAAGAGTGCCATCACGTTTGACTCACTGAGCTGGGCCCTGCTCAGTGAGGACAGCAACCCGCTTTCCGGCTCCTTGCCCGCATTACAGCATAAGCGGATTGCCGTCATACGCATCTCTCCGCTCGTCACGTTACTGCGTCAGGCGTTACCTGCGGATAACCTGGTGCTGGTTAACTCGCTCGATCAGGGTTTTGAATTGCTCAAAGCCGGAGGCGCGGACGGGCTTGCGGGCGATGCGTTTATACTCCATCACCTGCTGCGCCAGCATAACGCCAGCAATCTGTCGCTGACGCCGCTGGCGCTGCCGGAAGTGCCGCTATGGTTTGTACCAAATATTTCTGACCCGGCGGATGCCAAAAGGGTGAATGCGGTCATGGCGTCCGTAACGCAGGCTGATATTTACGCGAGCCTTAACCTGTCGCAGGCCGTACAGACGACACCCACCGCCCCGGTGCAATCGCTATGGCTGGTCATGCTCGCCGTGGTGGCGATTTGCGCGGCATTCGTCGCCCTGCTGACCTTTAGCGCCGCGCAGAGCCAGCGACGCCAGCGCGAGCGGGACACGGCAGAGCTGCACAACGCGCTCTCACTCTGGCAAACTCTGATGAACAATGTCCCGGTGCCGCTGTTTGTCTGCGATCCGACCGGGCGGCTGACGCGCTATAACGACTCCTTTATTCACTCACCGTTACTCACGGCACTGCCCGAAGAGGGCGCCCCCTTTTCCAGCCTGCCTTTGGGCGAGCTTGCCCAACAGTTTACGTTGCCGCATCGCCTCTCGCTGCTCCATGCCGCGTCGCCGTTAACGGGTGAAACCACTCAGAACAATTCCACCCTTTACTGGTGGCTTTGCCGCTATACCGATACGCGGGGGCGGCCTCAGGGCGTGGTCGGAGGCTGGATCGATATCACTGAAAAAGCCGCGCTGACCGCTGCGCTCAATCAGGCGCTGGCGCAGGCGGAGCAGGCCAGCACTGAAAAATCGAACTTCCTCGCCCGCATGAGCCATGACATTCGTACCCCGCTCAACGCCATGCTGGGCCTGCTTGAGATGGAGCGCGACAAAAGCGAGTCCCTCAACATCGCCTGGCAGGCAGCCGGGTCATTGCGCGACGTGATTGGCGGCGTACTGGATTTGTCGCGCATTGAAGCAGGCGAGTTAAGGCTGGAGCCACAGGCCTGGCCCCTGTGGCAGACGCTTAACGCCAGCGCGGAGATTTTTGCCAGCAGCGCCAACGCTAAAGGTCTCCACTGGCGCAGCGAGTTGAACGTGCCGCACGATGGCTGGTTCCTGTTCGATAAAGCACGGCTGAATCAGGTCATCGCCAATCTGTTGGGCAACGCCATTAAATATACGCCGCAGGGAGAAATTGTTTTTCACGCCGAGCTCAACGGTGAACATTTGCAGCTGTTGATTCGCGACACTGGCATCGGTATCCCGGCCGATGCCCTTCCACACCTCGGCCAGCCGTGGTTTCAGACTGACAGCAGCACGCCGCAAAGCAGCGGGCTGGGGCTGGCGATCTGTTACCAGTTAGTCGAGCTGATGGGAGGCGTGCTGACGATAGCCAGCGAAGCGGGGAGCGGTACGCAGGTGACGGTGAGCATACCGCTTCATGTCGCCAGCCCGGCGGCAACGGCCGATGAGACACCTGTAATAACCCCTCTGCCACCGCATCGCATTATGATCGTTGACGATTTTCCGGCAAACCTGACGGTGTTAGCGCTCCAGCTGCAGGAGTTGGGTCAGGAGGTTATTCCTTGCGCCAGCGCTGGCGAAGCGCTTGCGCACCTGGAAAACGAGCCGGTGGATATCCTGATAACCGACTGCCAGATGGCCCTCATGGACGGCTATCAACTTACATCGTTAATACTCCTGCGCGATATTGCCGGCAGCATCACCGCGCCGGCCGCTATTCTCGGTTACACCGCCAGCGCGCTGCAGAGTGAGGACGATCGGGCAAAACATGCCGGAATGGACGCGTTATTGCGAAAACCGCTCTCCCTCAATGCCCTGCATCAGGCGCTGACGCAGCAATACAGCCTGCGCAATCAGGGGCCTGACCTCAGCGAACTCCGGCGTCTGGCCAACGGTCAACCGGAGATCATGACCCTGATGCGCCAGCAAATGCGCGAAGCCATTACCCTTGATATTCGACAGCTACGGGAAAACACCCCGTCACCGCAAAC
Source organism: Enterobacter cloacae complex sp. P2B (assembly GCF_014895985.1). Taxonomy (NCBI): domain Bacteria; kingdom Pseudomonadati; phylum Pseudomonadota; class Gammaproteobacteria; order Enterobacterales; family Enterobacteriaceae; genus Enterobacter; species Enterobacter cloacae complex sp. P2B. The sequence goes on from NZ_JADBQQ010000031.1 coordinate 19,889, forward strand.
GCTAAGCCAGCTCGCGCATCGTCTGAAGGCCTCCTGGAGCCTCTTTGCCATGCGCAACGCCACCCGCACCTGTCAGGCAATTGAAGTGTTGCCGGAGATGCTGGCGGCAGGGGTCATAACGACTGAAGCCCTGCCTGCGCTGACATCGCGTTTCTGCGCGCGCATGGAAGCCAATCTGCAGCAACTTGATACCGCACTGAAGGAATTATCTGACAAGTACTAAAGAATGCTCTGCATAGGATCTGTATCTTTCTAGTCATCCGGCGGCGTTATCCCTACCGTCGCCCACATTTTCGAAGGAGAAACTATGAAAGTCCGTATCGCTATTGCCGATGAGCACACCATTATCCGTCGTGGCGTCTTATCCATGATCACCAATATGCCCTCTCTTTTCAGCGACGGCTCACCCCGCCCGGAGTTTTGCATTCAGGGCGATACCGCAACGCCATCTGAGCTGCTTTCACTGCTATCCCAACAGCCTGTCGACATTCTGTTCCTTGGCTTTTCTCTTGCCACCAGCCAAACCGTTAACCCTCTCAACGGAATGGACGGCGTATTGCTGATTAAATGGCTCAGCCGTAAATATCCGCAGCTTAAAATCATTGTGCTTTCGCCCTACAAAAACACGCAGCTTATCCGCATGTCGCTGGAGGCAGGCGCCAAAGCCTATATTAGTCGGGACACCTGTGAGAAAACCCTGAGCAGAACGCTGACGTCGGTGATCAATGGGGAAGTCTATATTGAGCGCGAGCTGATGCATTCCCTGTTCCAGACCGGCGCACAAACGGAGCAAGAGCTCTCGCCCCGTGAAATTGATGTGTTGCGTATGCTCTGCAAAGGGATGAGTCTGACAGAGATCGCCAGACAGCTGCATTTGAGTAATAAAACCGTCAGCGCCCATAAGCTGCGCGCGATGGAAAAACTGGGGGTAAACAGCGACTGCCAGCTCTATTGCCTGCTGGCGAAAACGCAAATGTTCGATATTGCTATCTGAATTAAAAAAACCGCCTGTAAACAGGCGGTAGAGGCAAACGTACGCCTCAACGGTCGCTCTCAGCAATGACGCTCAGGATCAAAAATGGTATGTCATCGCCAGCCACCAGACGCGCCCCGGTTCAGGGATCTGCTGATTTGCGGCGTATCCGAACTGGCTGGCGCCCGCCAGGTTGAGGTGCTCGCTGTAGTATTTATTGAACAGATTCTCAATACCCACGCGGGACTCAAAATGGTCGTTAAATGTGTAGCCCGCGCTCCACGAAAGCACGCCAAACCCCGCGCTCGGTCCGAGATCCTGGCCGGTGACGTTACCTTTGTTTTGCGCCACGCGATGCTGCGGCGCAACCACACGCCACAGTAATCCGGTGCGCCACTGTTGCCCGGTATAGTCCAGCGCCAGCCGCCCTTCGAGCGGCGGCATCTGCGGCAGCGGCTGTTTATCACTACGATTCTCGCCCCAGGCGTAGCTCAGGCTTCCCGTCAGTGCCCAGTTGGGCGTCAGGCTCCAGCTTGCGCCCGTCTCCGCGCCCATAACGGCGGCATTGATGTTGCTGGCCTGCGACGGCGTGCGGCTATAATCAAACAAAATGTAATCGGTAGTTCGCCCGACATAGGCCGATGCCCAGGCGCTAACCTTGTCGCCGTGTAATTGCACGCCGCTATCCCATTGCAGGGTCTTTTCTGTTTTCAGCTGACGAAAGCTTTGTTCTCCAGCCTTGCCGGAAAATAGCTCCCAGTAATCAGGAAAACGTTCGGTATAACCGATGCCGCTATAAAGCATGACGGGTGCGTCAGGTACGCGATACTCATAGCGCGTGAATGCGCCGGGCAGGAGGTCGTGCCGGGAGCTATTTTGCGCGCTGCGCCGATCGTCCGCGCGAATGCTATCCAGCCTCGCACCCACGATGACCGTATCGTCCGCCGTGACGGACTGGCGCCATTCGCTAAACAGACCCGCCTGGGTAAAACGGGCATCGTCACGCCACGAACCAGCGCTTTTTTTACGGTGACTTTTACGCATTACGTCCGCGCCGGCGGTAAGCGTGGTGGTTTCATCTTCCCACACGCCGGCAAGGCGGCTGCCCATCACCACGCCGCCAACTTCAGACTTACGCTTCGGTCCAACGGGCTGACGCAGACTGTAGTTATCCATGATGTGGTCAGTATCATTGGCATAGAGCTGCCAGCTAAGTTTGCTGACGTGCTCGCTCAGGTGATATTTCTCCAGTTTTAGCGCCGCGCTTTTACGGGCAAAACGGCTACCATCCATCATCCGACCCGCATAGCGGGCTTTACCGTCGCTGGCTCCCACGCTTAGCTCCGCCAGCGTGTCCTCATCAGGCGTGAGCCCAACCGTGACGCCGCTGTTCCATCTGCGCCACAGGCCCGGCACGCGGTTGCCATGACCATCCCGGTAATCATCCGCCTCCGAATGATTACCGTCCAGGCGGACGTAGCCGCGCGGGTCGCCAAACGCGAGATTAAGGTTTTGATCCGCGCGTCCGTTAGCGCCCCGCAGCAGCTCAGCGCTGCCTTTTAGCTCAGGTACGCTGAAATAGTCCGGCTGGCGTTCAAAAAGCAATGTTCCGGCGGACCCCATTGGCCCCCAGAGCACGCTTTGTGGGCCTTTGATGACGGTTATCGTGTCGTAACTTTGCGGAGTGATATAGGCCGTTGGGGTATCCATGCGCGAGCCGCAGCCCCCCTGAGTGCTGACGCCGTCTGCAAGCAACGTCAGCCGGGAACCGAACATTCCGCGCAACACCGGATCGCCGTTACTCCCGCCGCTGCGCAGTACGGAAAAACCCGGGATGTTTTTTAGCGCGCCCGCACCGTCGCTGGCAGGCAATTGTTGTGCTGGAGTATGAGCCGGAGCGATAAATGACGCGGGATCGCGATAATACCCCTCAACGGTCATCGACTCTTCAGCGTATGCCGGCAAAGCGGTGGCACAGCAGAGAACCAACAAGAGTGGACGGGAGGCGAGCAGGGAACGAATACCGCTCGCGGTGATACCAGACATAGCACAATTCCGTTTCGGTAAAGAAAATAAGCAAGGCGCTTATTGTCTTCATCCCCAGCAGCGGAATACACGACCTGCGGGCAAGAAGGCCCTCAGGGAAATCAGGAAATATCTGGCGGATAAAGGAAATCTCAGGGACGCAGTTCAGCGCGCTTCGCCCAGGCGTGCCGTTTGCTGTCGTAAAAAATCCATCAACCGCAAACAGGCCGGCGAAAGCGGCTGCCCGACGTTTTTGACGATGCCCACATCCATATAGGTAATGCAGTCGTCAATGGTGCGCCGGATCACGCGCTGACCGCCGAGCGCCCACGGGCGATAGACCAGATCGGATAAAATCGTCACCCCCTTTCCCTGCGCGACCAGACTTCGAATCGCCTCAAAGGAGTTGGTACGAAAATGAATGTCAGGATGGCAGCCCCTGCTTTGCCAGTAGTCGGATATCACATCGGGATAATCGTCCGTCATCAGCAACAGAAATGGCGCCTTTTCCACATCCTTTAACCGAAGCTCCGGCACGCTGAGAAGAGGATGGCCGATGGCGGTCCATAACCGGCGCGGCGAACGGATCCACGTTTCGATCTCAAGCGTACTATCGTGGCTGATATTGGAGGTCAGCAAAAGACAAAAATCGAGATCTCCCTGACGCAAGGCCTGAAGCAGCTGCGATGCGGGCGCCTCATGAAATGCCGTCTCCAGCAGCGGAAAACGCTGCGCGATATCGCCCCAGAGATTGGGCAGCAGATAAGCGGAAAGGGTTTCGGCAATGCCGATACGCACGACGCCGTTAATCGCCTCAGGCTGTTGATGGAGATCCTCCACCGCCGCGCGGCTATCGTGGAGGATCTTGCGGGCATGATTGAGAAATCGCTCGCCGACGGGAGTTAACTGGATCCCTTTTGCATGCCGGATAAAGAGAGGGGCATTCACCGCCTCCTCCAGGTTGCGCATAGAGACCGTCATGGAAGATTGCGATATATGACAACGGCTGGCCGCTTTGGAAATTTGTAATGTTTCCGCTAACGCAATGTAGAACTCAAGTTGCCTGAGAGTAAACTTCATAGTTTCAGCCAATACCGTGAGATGAAAATATTATATTAGCATTTAATTCTGCACCGGCAGTACTCTAAAGGCAGAGAAATGTTTATTATCAGGAGCCTTTATGCCCTATTTTTTACTCAGTCTCGCGGCCTGTTTTTGGGGGGGTAATTATGTCGTCGGTCATTTACTGGTGGCGCATGCAGACCCGATTATATTATCCGCCGCACGCTGGATAATTACGGCTCTTCTTTTATCGATGCTTTATATCAGACAAATTCGCGCCCAGTGGCCGATGATGAAAAAGGCGAAAGGTACGATCATATTTCTTGCGTTGTGCGGACAGGTTATGTTCCCACTCACGCTGTATATCGGTCTGCAATATACTTCATCTCTTAATGCAGCTATTTATTTATCTACAACGCCTGCCCTGGTTTTATTGATAAATAAGCTGGTCTTTAAAGAGAAAATATCAGTACAGAATATTGCTGGCGTTGTTCTCAGTTCATTGGGCGTCGTCTGGCTGGTCATGCAGGGCGATCTGCTGCATCTGGATACGCTTAAAAATCTGAATCGCGGCGATATCTGGACCATGGGCTCTGCCGCCAGCTGGGCCGTTTATTGTGCTTTCTTGCGGATGAAGCCGAAAAGCGTCGGTGGGAATGCCTTTGTGGCCGTGAGCGCGGTCCTCGGTGCCCTGGTGTTGTTACCGGTACTGGCGATATCGTTGATAAAGACCGGCTTACCTGAGTGGACGGCCTATACCGCACCGGGCTTTTTAAGCGGGCTGATGTACCTGGTGGTCTTTCCTTCCTGGCTCTCTTACCTGCTGTGGAATAAAGGCATTGCGGCTATCGGTGCAACCCGCGGGGAGATTTATTCCCACCTTATTCCGCTGAGCGGCGGTCTGTTCAGCGTGATGTTCCTGCACGTTACGTTGCATTCGTATCATCTGGTCAGCACGGTACTGATTCTGTTTGGCATTGCCCTCTGCTCTCGCGCCTCGCAAAGGAAAGTCGCGAAGATCGAACGCGCAGACGAAAAAGTACAGATATGAAAAAGGCCCACGTTATAAATAACGTGGGCCTGAATAGTGGCGGAACGGACGGGACTCGAACCCGCGACCCCCTGCGTGACAGGCAGGTATTCTAACCGACTGAACTACCGCTCCACTGTTCCCGCTTGGGGAACGAGGCGCATATTACGGTGTGCCTCCGATCTCGTCAACGCTTTTTCTCACGTTTTGAATCGTTTGCTGCAAAATTCACCCAACCGATGATTTTACAGGCATTGTGGCGTTTTTTCAGGCGCGCCACATACAGCTTCCGCCCTTCTTCTGCACCAGGTCGAGACGGGATTCATGGTTAAGTAGCTCTTCATCACTGGCTAACACCACCCGCAAACGGCTTGCCTGACGGACAACGCGCTGAATGCCCGCTTCGCCCTGCGTCTGCTGTGACTCATTTTCCATGCTGAACTTCATTGACGTCTGCCCACCGGTCATCGTCAGATAGACATCGGCGAGGATCTGGGCATCGAGCAACGCCCCGTGGAGCGTTCGCTTGGTATTGTCTATCTCGTAGCGCGAACAAAGCGCATCCAGGCTGTTACGCTTGCCCGGGAACATCTTCCTTGCCAGCGCCAGACTGTCTGTTACCTTACAGAAGGTGTTCGTCTTCGGGATATCACGATTAAGCTTGCTGAATTCATAATCCATAAAGCCGATATCGAACGAGGCGTTATGGATGACAAGCTCAGCGCCCTTGATGTATTCCAGAAACTCGTCAGCCACATCCGCAAACGTCGGTTTATCCAGCAAGAACTCATCGGCAATACCGTGAACGCCGAACGCCTCTGGATCCACCAGCCGATCGGGTTTGAGATACACGTGGAAGTTGTTCCCCGTGAGACGACGGTTCACCACTTCAACGGCACCGATCTCAATGATCTTATGCCCTTCGTAGTGCGCGCCGATCTGGTTCATACCGGTGGTTTCGGTATCGAGGACAATCTGGCGAGTAATTGCAGTGCTCATAGCGGTCATTTATGTCAGACTTATCGTTTAACTGAACGTTTCAAATACAGGAAGTCTACCAGAGATGCGTAAACAGGTAGAAATTTTCACCGATGGATCTTGTCTCGGCAACCCAGGGCCCGGCGGCTACGGCGCGATTATGCGCTATCGCCAGCATGAAAAAACTTTTAGCGAAGGCTATTTCCTGACCACCAACAACCGTATGGAGTTGATGGCGGCCATTGTGGCGCTGGAAGCCTTAAAAGAACACTGCGACGTGGTGCTCAGTACCGACAGCCAGTACGTGCGCCAGGGTATCACCCAGTGGATCCACAACTGGAAAAAACGCGGCTGGAAAACTGCGGATAAAAAGCCGGTTAAAAATGTCGATCTCTGGAAGCGGCTGGATGCGGCATTAGGTCAGCACCAAATAAAATGGGAATGGGTAAAAGGGCATGCTGGTCACCCTGAGAACGAACGCTGCGACGAACTGGCGCGCGCGGCGGCTTTAAACCCGGCCCATGAGGATGCAGGCTACCAGCCTGAATCCTGATCAGGGCTTTCTGTACTGCCGCGTTGCGCCAACGGTCTGCCGGATAGGCGTTTTCGATTTGCTCTGCTTCATCGGGTTAAGCGTAAGGGGGATGGTTCGCTTACGCGCGACGATAAACTGCATGCAGCCTAAGGCGGGCAAATGCGTGCTTAACAACACTCCCCCCTTCCGCGCCCACGGCAGTACCTGAAAACCGCCGTAGCAGAGCACTTCAAAGTTCAGCAGTGAAAGCCAGTCGAGCTGGCGCATCATGGTGAACATTCGGCTGTTATAGGGTGGCGTTCGGCGCAGCACGGGCACCAGCTTGCGCAGCCCCATCAGGCTCAGCGGATTGAATCCGCTGAGGATCAGCCAGCCGTCATCAATCAGAACGCGATCGGCTTCACGCAGCATACGGTGAGGATCGCTGCACCAGGGCAACGCGTGTGCAAGAAGGCATGCATCAACGGATTTCTCTGCAAATGGCAGATGCAACGGGTCTGCCTTCACCTGAACCGGCGATCCGCCGAGAGAGACGTTAACCTGATGTGAGATAGCGCAGCTTTCGGTATTGATTTCCGCGCTGAGATTGCCAATCTTAAGCAGGTGAAAGCCATACATTTTCGCGAGCCAGGGCTTCAGCTGCTGCTCCAGTGCCTCGCGATAGTATTCACCCCAGGGCAATTCCGCCCAACGTTCCGGTGCTGCGACAGTCTGAGGTATCCTTGCCGGTTTCATCAAAACACCCGCCACGCTATAAGAGGTAATGTATGAATCTTATCAGTATTCCCGCTTTTGAGGACAATTACATCTGGGTTTTGGTCGATGACGATCGTCGATGCGTCATTGTCGATCCCGGCGAATCCGCCCCTGTACTGCGCGCAATAAATGATAACGGCTGGCAGCCTGACGCCATTCTTTTGACGCATCATCATAACGATCATACTGGCGGCGTGCAGGAACTGCGCGCCCAATTTCCGCATCTTGTGGTGTACGGACCGGCTGAGACACAAAATAAGGGAACGACGCAAGTAGTCGAAGAAGGCGAAAATATCCTCATCCACGAGTGGGAGTTTTCCGTATTTGCTACACCGGGTCACACTTTGGGACATCTGTGTTTCTACAGCAAACCTTATCTTTTTTGTGGCGACACCTTGTTCTCTGGCGGCTGCGGAAGACTGTTTGAAGGCACGCCTGAACAGATGTATCAGTCTTTACAAAAGATTAGTGCGTTACCGGATGACACCCTTATTTGTTGCGCCCATGAGTATACATTAGGAAATATGAAGTTTGCTGCAAGCCTCTTACCTGAGGATCGGGCGATTCAGGATTATTATCACAAAGTGAAGGAGTTACGTGCAAAAAACCAAAATACACTGCCCGTAATTCTGAAAAATGAGCGCCAGATTAATTTATTTTTACGAACAGATGATATTGATTTAATTAATAAAATTAACCAAGAAACAAATTTGCAACAACCTGAACAGCGATTTGCATGGTTAAGGTCAAAGAAAGATAACTTCAGATAAATGCGGGTTGCCTTTTCAAAATTTCGCCGTTATCATCGCTCGTCTTTTAAGCAACTATTGACACACACATGAAGGCAAAAGCGATATTACTCGCCTCTGTCCTGCTTGTAGGTTGCCAGTCGCAGAACGGCAGCAACGTACAACAGCACGCACAGAGCCTTTCTGCAGCTGGTCAAGGGGAAGCAGGGAAGTTTACAAGTTCGGCGCGCTGGATGGACGATGGGACATCTTTCGCGCAGGAGCAAGACTTGTGGACCTCTATTGGCGACGAGCTAAAGATGGGAATTCCGGAAAACAGCCGGATTCGCGAACAGAAACAGAAGTATTTAAGAAATAAGAGCTATCTCCACGATGTAACGTTACGGGCAGAGCCGTATATGTACTGGATAGCCGGGCAAGTTAAAAAACGTAACATGCCTATGGAGCTGGTACTCCTACCCATAGTGGAGAGCGCTTTTGACCCACACGCGACGTCTGGCGCCAATGCCGCAGGCATTTGGCAGATCATTCCGAGCACCGGGCGAAACTATGGTCTGAAACAGACCCGCAACTATGATGCGCGTCGCGATGTTGTCGCTTCAACGACAGCCGCTCTCGACATGATGCAACGTCTGAACAAGATGTTTGACGGCGACTGGCTGTTAACGGTCGCAGCGTATAACAGTGGCGAAGGTCGTGTACTGAAGGCAATGAAAGCGAATAAAGCACGGGGTAAATCCACCGATTTTTGGTCGCTCTCACTGCCACAGGAAACGAAGATTTACGTACCGAAGATGCTGGCCTTGAGCGATATTCTCAAGAACAGCAAGCGTTACGGTGTACAACTGCCAACACCAGACGAAAGTCGTGCACTGGCGCGCGTGCGCCTCAGCAATCCGGTTGATATTCAACAAGTTGCTGATATGACGGGTATGTCGGTAAGTAAATTGAAAACCTTTAATGCAGGCGTTAAAGGCTCGACGCTGGGGGCAAGCGGCCCGCAGTATGTGATGGTTCCGCAGAAACATGCGGCGCAGTTACGTGAGTCTTTAGCATCGGGTGAAATTGCCGCCGTTCAGTCAACGCTGATCGCCGATGCTTCATCCGTTAGCAGCCGCAGCTATAAGGTGCGTTCAGGGGATACCCTTTCAGGCATTGCCTCACGTCTTGGCGTGACGGCGAAAGATCTGCAGCAGTGGAATAATCTGCGCAGCTCTGGGCTGAAGGTGGGTCAGACACTGACGGTGGGTGCAGGTAACAGCGCACAGCGTCTCGCCAGCAACAGCGATAGCATCACCTATCGCGTGCGCAAAGGCGATTCACTGTCCAGTATCGCAAAACGACACGGCGTGAACATCAAAGATGTGATGCGCTGGAATAATGATACTGACAATCTGAAACCGGGCGACCAGCTGACGCTGTTTGTGAAGAACAGCGCCACGCCAGACTCCTGATAACACGATCGAAAGATAAAAAGGCACCGATTCCCCTCGGTGCCTTTTTTGTTTATCGCGCTTTTTGCGCTTCAGCCATGATGGTATCGCTCGTAAATGAGCCATCCGCCTGCAGTTCAAAGTACGCCTTCACCTCTGCGGACGCACTCTCCTGGTAAAGCCTAATTGCCTGGCTTAACGCCTCCGGGGTACGCATACGTGCTATCCAGGAGCTGAACTCCAGCGGTAAACGGTCTGTTATTAACGAGCGCGCAATCAGCCCGGCTTCAGTGATAAACGATAACCACTCCCCGCTGGCGTAGTTTTGCACGTGCGAGGTGTCGCGCAGCGCTTCGACCGTCTGCAGCCAGATATTACGCACCGGATGTCCGGGAGACATCACGTCCATAATGATGAAGGTGCCACCCGGCTTCAGAACACGTCTGACTTCGCGCAATGCCTGGCCGACGTCATGCCAGTGGTGTGCGGAATACCGGCTGATCGCGACATCAAACGACGCGTCATCAAACGGTAAAGACTCCGCATAGCCCTGCCGCGTATCTATATTTTTCAGCCCTTTCGCTTTCGCCGCCTCAGCAACGACGTCCAGCATCTGGCTCGATAAATCATATGCGGTAACGTGGGCTACCTGCTGCGCAGCCGTAAAGCTGGCGTGCCCTGCCCCACATCCCAGGTCCAGCACGTGCGCCTGCGGGAATGCCGCCAGACGTTCACCGAGACGCACCAGATCGCGACCTGAAGCATGCACGGCGCTGCTCAGATAAGCACTTGCCTGAGAACCAAACTGTTTTTCTACGTTGTCATGATGGGAGTGTGTTGTTGTCATCGTACTGTCCTTTGTTGGTTAAAAATAAAAGGGCAGCACCCGCGCGGCCTGCCCCACGGCAGACCTGACACACCATTATTTATCAGGTTTGCCGGGACTGAATTCAACGAGTAGAGGGTTGTGATCCGAAGCGCGCGTCACCAGTACAGAGGCGTCGTGCACGCTCAAACCGCGATAGAAGACAAAGTCGAGAGGACGACCAAAAGCTTTTTTACGCTGGTCATCACTGAAGCGAACTTCACGCAGCGACATTTCGCGCGCAAAGCGATACAGCGCATTCATGCGTGGACGGCTCCAGGCATTAAAATCGCCTGCCATGATGATGGGCCCGCTGTGATGCGCAATCTGATCGCCAATAGGAAGTAACTGCTTACTATACACGTCCACGCCGAGGCTAAAGTTTACCGCGTGGATATTGACGACCATCAGCATACGGGTATCCGGCAGAGGATAGACCGTCACCAGCGCTGATTTCGCCAGACGCAGGATAGGTTCGCGCTCGCGGAGCGGGCAACAGTAGACCGGATGGGCAGCAGAAAGCGTCATTACGCCAGAGGGATGCTGCGGCAGGACAAATGCCGGCACCTGGTCGGCGGCAAGGTAATTCGTGGTGGCAAACCGTACCAGTTCAGGGGTAGTTTGCGCCTCCTGGAGCAGAACCAGGTGAGCATCTTTTCCAAAATTTTTGAGTACCGATAACCACTCCGCGCGCTGCTGCTTGAAGATATTCCAGACCAGAACCCGGATTTTATCATCGCTGCTTAACGGTGTGCCGGCGGGTAATGCCTGGCTTATGCTCGCAAACGACCCCGGAGGTAAGATCCTCTCCGCGGGCATTCCGGCAACATAACGCATGGCATAGGTATTTTTTCGCACTTTTGGAAACAGCCCCTGTAACATGAACCAGCCCTGAAAACGGACTGGTTCTAATGTTATAGGGACTTTAGGTCACACTTTCAACGCAATTTCTGAGAAACCGCTTTCCAGTTTTGTAAGCAAGCACTTACTGATGTTATCCCAGCGCTACGCGGGCTGGCTTATCGAGGCGTCCACTCAGGCCAATCAGCAGGAAGGCGACCAGGACAATCACCGCGCCAATCCATGGGGTCTGGGTTAATCCGAAGTGTTCGACGGTTTGTCCGCCAATAATGGAGCCCAGCGCGATACCAATATTAAAAGCGGCAATATTCAGACCGGATGCCACATCCACCGCATTCGGCGTATAGAGCTCGGCTTTCTGGACAACGTAAACCTGAAGCCCTGGCACATTACCGAAGGCGAAGATCCCCATCACAAGTACCGTGACCAGCGCGGCGTATTGCATTGAAGCCGTGAACTGGAAAATTATCAGCAGAACCACCAGGGCGGCGAAGATAAATTTCAGCGCCGGTACCGCACCATGCTTATCCGCAAGCTTACCGCCCCAGATATTGCCAATGGCCACAGAAATACCGTATCCCAGCAAAATCCAGCTCACGGCATTCGGGGAGAAGCCCGCCAGGTCCTGCATCATCGGTGCCAGGAAGGTGAAGGCAGTGAATACGCCGCCATAGCCCAGAGCCGTAACCGCATAGATGATAAGCAAACGCGGATGAGTAAGCACTTTCAGCTGATCGCGCAGGCTGGCGCTCGCCCGGCCCGGGATATTCGACGGTACCAGCAGCAGGCTAGTCACCAGAGCGATAACGCCCAGTAAGGAGACGGCCAGAAACGTTTCACGCCAGCCGAAATGCTGTCCGATAAACGTTCCCAACGGTACGCCTGTGACCAGTGCGACGGTCAATCCACCGAACATGATCGCGATCGCTGAAGCCGCTTTCTCTTTGGGGACCAGGCTGGTTGCAATGGTGGAACCAATCGAGAAGAACACGCCGTGTGCCAGACCGGTCAGCAGGCGGGCAATCACCAGCGTGGTGTAGTCCGGTGCCTGCCAGGCCAGAACGTTCCCGGCGGTAAACAGCACCATCAGCGCGACTAACAGCTGCTTACGCGGAAAACGTCCGGTCAGGGCCGTCAGCACCGGCGCGCCGACGGCAACGCCCAGGGCGTAGATAGACACCAGTAACCCGGCTGAGGGCAGCGAGATGGCAAGCTGGTTAGCGATGGTGGGAACCAGTCCCACGATAACAAATTCGGTCGTGCCAATTGCAAAGGCACTGATCGTCAGGGCAAGTAGCGCCAGTGGCATAAAATACTCCGTATCATCAGGATTAAGATGACAGGCAGTATGCGCCAGTGCTTAAATAACAAAAATGGTCAAAATATCAATAGAATTTTGCAGGTGGTGCAACAATGAAAGCTACGTCTGAAGAGCTGACAATCTTTGTCGCCGTCGTCGAAAGCGGCAGCTTTAGCCGCGCAGCCGAGCAGCTGGGACAGGCTAACTCGGCCATTAGCCGTTCGGTGAAAAAGCTGGAGATGAAGCTTGGGGTGAGTCTGCTCAACCGAACGACGCGGCAGCTCAGTCTGACGGAAGAAGGGGAACGTTATTTCCGCCGCGTGCAGTCGGTGCTGCAGGAGATGGCCGCAGCGGAGACGGAGATTATGGAAACCCGCAGCACGCCGCGCGGGTTGCTGCGCATTGATGCTGCCACGCCGGTTGTGCTTCATTTTCTGATACCGTTAATCAAACCTTTCCGTGAACGCTATCCGGAGATGACGCTCTCTCTGGTCTCGTCCGAGACGTTTATTAACCTCATCGAGCGGAAAGTGGATGTGGCTATTCGGGCGGGAACCCTGACGGATTCCAGCCTGCGGGCCCGCCCGCTGTTTGCCAGCTACCGTAAAATTATCGCGTCGCCACAGTATATTGCTGAACATGGTAAACCGGAGACGGTTGAAGAACTGAAGCAGCATCTGTGCCTGGGCTTTACGGAGCCGGTGTCGCTGAACACCTGGCCTGTTGCCTGTCATGATGGCCAGCTTCATGAAATTACCTGCGGGTTATCGTCTAACAGCGGAGAAACGCTGAAGCAGCTTTGCCTGGAAGGGAATGGGATCGCCTGCTTGTCAGACTATATGATTGATAAAGAGATAGCGCGGGGTGAACTGGTAGAGCTAATGGCCGATAAACGTTTGCCGGTAGAGATGCCTTTCAGCGCGGTTTATTACAGCGACAGAGCGGTAAGCACGCGCATACGCGCCTTTATCGACTTCCTGAGCGAGCATATAAAAACAGCTCCCGGAGGAGCTGTGTGAGGGTTCGGGTTACAGAGGGAGGGTCTTATTAATCCCAGTCAGGGGCTAAACCTTCCGGGCTCACTAGGCGGTCGTTGCACTCCAGTGCTGCGATCGCTTTTTTATCATCGTCATCCAGATGAAGATCCAGCGCTAGCAGGTTGCTGGCCAGGTTTTCGCGCTTGGTTGATGATGGGATCACGGCATAGCCTTCACCCATTGCCCATGCCAGAATAACCTGCGCAGCAGTCGCGTTATGTTTCTCTGCGATACGGATAATTACCTCGTCTTTCAGAGCCTTACCGTAGGCCAGCGTCATGTAAGAGGTAATATGGATCCCGTGCTGTTTTGCCCAGTCCACGACTTTGCGGTTTTGCAGGTATGGAGACAGCTCGATCTGGTTGGTCGCAATATTCTCAGCGCCAACAGCGGCAATCGCCTTTTCCATCAGCGGGATGGTGAAGTTGGAAATACCAATTTCACGGGTCAGGCCCTGCTTTTTCGCTTCCAACAGCGCCTGCATGAACTCTTCCACAGAAACGGCATCGTTCGGTGACGGCCAGTGGATCAGCGTCAGATCGACATAGTCGGTACGCAGTTTCTTCAGGCTCTCTTTCAGGCTTGGAATGAGCTTGTCTTTGCTGAGGTTTTCGATCCAGATTTTGGTGGTGATGAACAGTTCATTACGCGGTACACCGCTCTCTTCAAGAGCCTGTCCAACGGCAGCTTCGTTTTCATAGATCTGTGCCGTATCAATTGCGCGATAGCCAAGTTCAAGAGCGGTTTTAACTGATGCGATAACTACGTCGTCTTTCAGGCGGAAAGTGCCCAGACCAAATGCAGGGAGAGTCATAATATTCCTCAATCGTTATGTTCGTTAACTGAGGACGATTATCGCTGGCGGTGTTATAGAGAAAAAGATCGTAAAACGCAGAGGATTTTTGCTAATTTCGCAATAATTAATCGTCAGATATGAAAAAAGCCCTGAGCGTTAACTCAGGGCTTTTAATAAGTGGCGGAACGGA
>NZ_JADBQQ010000032.1:0-302 GCF_014895985.1 Enterobacter cloacae complex sp. P2B
CCTTACCTTAAAGAACCTGCCTTTGTAGTGCTCACACAGATTGTCTGATGAAAAACAGCAGTAAAAATCTCTGCAGGCTTGTAGCTCAGGTGGTTAGAGCGCACCCCTGATAAGGGTGAGGTCGGTGGTTCAAGTCCACTCAGGCCTACCAAACTCCTTTTAAAGGATGAGCGGTACAGAGATTGCAAAACGATGGGGCTATAGCTCAGCTGGGAGAGCGCCTGCTTTGCACGCAGGAGGTCTGCGGTTCGATCCCGCATAGCTCCACCATCTTTTACTGCAAACACAAGAAAACTTCAGAG
>NZ_JADBQQ010000033.1:0-4347 GCF_014895985.1 Enterobacter cloacae complex sp. P2B
ATCAGGATATTCTCAGAACCTGCGCATGCAGGGGCAATACCTGGACCGCGAGACAGGGCTGCACTACAATCTGTTCCGGTATTATGACCCGGACTGCGGACGGTTTACGCAGCAGGACCCGATAGGGCTGGCGGGGGGGATAAACCTTTACCAGTATGCGCCGAATGCGCTGGGGTGGGTGGATCCGTGGGGGTTGAGCCGTGAGTGTAGCGGTAAAACGAAGCCTGATTTCTATGTCGGTCCAGCGGGACCAAGCGCTACAATGCCTTCAACTGCTTATCGTTATGTTCGATATTTGAATGACGATGGCAGTTTAGATAAATGGGTTCCTGGTCTTCTCGAAACAAAAAAAGCGCCCGTAACGTATTTTGGATTCGAAAAATTTGAAACGGGTAAAGCGACTCGTGATGCGTTTCAGATAAAAGGTCCCGATAAAGTTGATCCGAAGTTACCAGCGGATGTCTCTTGGAGTGATGCAAGGATTAGAGGAACGTTTGATACATTGCAACTTTATGAAAATGGTACTCCTCAAGTGAGGCATCCAAGAATGTTTGGAGATGAAATTGGTGCACCATTAGAACAATTTACGCATGCTTATCCGCAATACGGAAAGGGTGGCGTAGAACAAATGCATGCAGACAAACGGACAATTACTTTCGACAAAATTGATATTCTTCCGGAGGAATAATGAATTACGATTCATATGATGAAGTACTCGATTATCTCAAGGTTTTTTTCAATGAAAGAGTGGATTCATCAATTTATTTAGAAAAACTAATGACTTTGATTGAAGGTTCTCGCTCTGAAAAAACCGTGACTATAAGAGCTATTTATGAAACGTACATGCAGTATGTAAAAGAAAATAGAGATAACATTAAAGTTATCTCTGGAGAAAAAGAAATGTGGATTGATTTGTTGCACCATTGGCAATAAGGGTTTATTGTCATGTAGATTAGATTGAAATGGTTATAACGGTGTGGCGTAATGCAATAATTGATGCAGGTGAATTTTATTTTCGTAGTGGAAAATGCAGTGTGAGCCTTGCATATAACACCTGTAATCTGTACGTGGAAATGCTTCTTTATATGGATGCCATCATGTTGTAGTTGATTTAGTTACAATCTCGTGATCGGCATTCAAAAGTAGAATAGGGCAACATGATTGAATTAAATTTTAAACCGATCACAGGTGAACTAAATATTGATGGTCTGCCTTTGAAAATTGATACTGAAGAAGGCTTTTGTAGGTGTGATTTATACCACGGATTAGTAAAGCAGAGAGCTATAAAGAAAATCATACCAAATCACTACCTTGTTGACTCACTAGCGTTTTTTGAAAGAGAATTTCAAGTTACTATACGCCCTGTGTGCTATGGTTTTCCTTTTATGCTTCATCTTGTTGATAAAAACAGTCAATACTATAAATCATTTAATGATTGGAATGCCCGAACTAATATTAACATGCTAAATGAATCAGTGAAAAGCTTGTCTGATTGGCTGAAAGAATCACTAAACCTGGACACTCCTGATACCACGAAAACAGACATCATTAGGTGGAACTTTGAGTGGGGGCGGGTTTCAGTCTCATATGAGACAAAGTCATTTAATCATGGGGCATATATAGTTTGGAATTTAACGTAGTCACTTCCAGACAAAGTGGTTTAGATATGTTAGAAATGAAACTTGATGTTCATACTGGATTTGTAGCAATCAACAACTACCCCATCGAATTAAAAGATGTTGATACTTTTAAAAATTCCGCATTTTACAAGTTCTTCTCGCCGTTGACTACAGTAGGTCCTTTTTATTTCGCTATCGATAATATTAAATGGAAAGATCAAGTTTTCATTTTGGAACTGAGGCCTTCAGTATTTTCTTTTTCTCCATTAATATTCCTTACTAGTAAGGATGGAATTTTTTATTAAACTCTAGCGGATTGGGGTAAAAGGGCTAGTCTAAGTAATTTATCGGATGAGCAGCAGCGTTTGATATCATGGGTTCAGAATGAAATAACCTCAAGCCCTAAGCTCAAAATTAACAATCCCCCATATGGATTGCAATGGGAGCATGATTGGGGTACAATTGTTGTACAATCTAATGAAAAAAGCTTCGATTGTGGTATTTATATCGAATGGAATATTTGACTATATGATGTAATTGATTAATAAAAGCCTTCATTTTCCTCTCATCTGACTTTTCTATTAATACAATTAAAGGTTAGAAATGAAAATAATTAATAGACTGAAAAAGAGGTTATTAGTCCTTGATGGCATTGACAATGATTTCATAGAGTATGGAAAGGAAATAGCATGCCCTGAATGCGAAGGCGTAATAGTCTATTCCATAGTAAACTCATATGAGTTTGACACGCTCCCTGTAGAGGTAAAATGCTTTTTGGTTAAGAAAATGAGAGGCGTGAAGTTTGTTAGTGAATATAAGAAATATAGCTACGATGAAAGCCAATTAGATGTTTCGAAAAACATTTGTTCCAAGTGTTTGAAAGAGTTTTCTGCTGTATTAACGTATAAAGAAGTGCAGCCAGCCCGATATCGGGTATATCTTGTGGGGCTTTTTGAAGGTGATTTGAAACAGATCAAACTTTAAAAGTTGAGGTTAACCTGTGATTAAAAATCTCAATTTCATCAAAGAAAATGACCTGCTTCAATGGACGTGTGGCGAAAGTAACATACTGGTTAATATGCCATTTTTAGACTATGCAATGGTCGACTTAACACGCCAGTTAGTCTTTGCATTAAACGAGCCAAAGCCATTACCGACCGTTTTGACCATCTTCAATGTGCAGGGCGAAAAACTATTTTGGTCTGCACCTCCTGAAGGTGCGATTTTCAATTACTTAACATTCAACCTGTCAAAGGAAGTGGTCGTTGTCTGTAGCTATCCAGCAAAAAAAAATGGCTGGCATGACTGGTTTTATTCCTGGGATATGAAGCGTAACGCGTTGGCTCAATCGGGCCCTGCATATTAAGATCAAAAGCGCCAAAAAATGATAACAACAATCAGTGGCAAAAGAGGAACTGTATCAGCTGTTCCGACAAGCAGTTTAAAAAACAGAGTTAAGTGGCAAAGGATAAGCACGGTTTACATTGTCATTTTGACCTATATAAAACCACTCGAAGAAATCGACGCAGCGATACCTGCTCATGTTGAGTGACTTAAAAAGGGGTATACAGAGGGGATTTTCCTGGCGTCCGAAAGAGGGATCCCAAGAAACGGTAGAGTCATTCTCGCTAAGTGTGAGAGTCTTGCCTCACTTCAAAACGATTATGCGAGGATCCTTTTCAGAGGTTAAAGCTTCAGACTGTTGAGATCATTCCTTTTGAACCCAGCATGAAAACAGAACTATTAGAGAATGTGTTTTAACCCCGCAAAAAATCCACGCCAAAGCGTGGATTTTCTTCATTCAAAACAAATCAGACGTTAAACAGGAAGTTCATCACATCACCATCTTTAACGATGTAATCTTTCCCTTTTGCACGCATCATGTCTGATTCTTTCTCGCCTTGCTCACCTTGTTCTCAATAAGCTGTCGGTCTCCGACTTTACCCGCGACGAACTCCACCGTGAAACCAGCCGAACCCAGGGGCTGCTGACCACCCGCCGCGAGGACGACTGTCTCGGCTGACTGCATCGCCGGGACGTCTTTACCGGCAATGCGCAGCGCCGGGCGTCTGCTCGTTCAGGACGGCACGCTGCCTTGCCAGGAGCAGTGGCGCTGGGATGCGGCCGGTAACCCGCTCGAAGGATCTGCTGAGAAGGTCACGCATAACCGCCTGACGCAGCTGAACGGCATTCGCTGGCGCTATGATGTCCACGGACGCACCCTGGAGAAAGATAACGGCCAGACACGATGGCACTACCGCTACGACGGTGAGCACCGTCTGACTGAGGTGATCAGCAAGCCGCGGGACCGCAACAGGCCGCAGACGCAGGTCAGCTTCCGCTACGATCCGCTCGGGCGACGCATCAGCAAAACCCGCCGCCAGATGCTGGGCGGGCAGCCAACCGGCAAGCCGGTCACTATCCGGTTTGTCTGGGAAGGGTTCCGGCTGCTGCAGGAGGTGCACGGGGACGTGCCGCTGACCTACGTCTACAGCGATCAGGACAGCTACGATCCGCTGGCGCGCATTGACGGCGTGGATGCGCCGGAGATCTTCTGGTTCCACTGCCAGCCGAACGGCACGCCGGAACGGATGACGGATAGCGAAGGGCAGGTGCGCTGGGAAGGTGTGAACAGCGCCTGGGGCAAGCTGCTGCGGGAAAGCGAGACGCAGGTATCAGGATATTCTCAGAACCTGCGCATGCAGGGTCAATACCTGGACCGCGAGAC
>NZ_JADBQQ010000034.1:0-923 GCF_014895985.1 Enterobacter cloacae complex sp. P2B
TGCGGCCTGATGCCCTCACCCCAGCCCTCTCCCCTGTACGGTCCGGGGACATAGTGAACACTTGTTCGGGGACATGGTAGACACTTACAACTGAGGCATAAGAACCCGTTTATGGAGTCGCTTATGCCCTGGGATGCGAGAGATACCATGTCATTACGTACCGAGTTTGTGCTGTTCGCCTCGCAGGACGGGGCGAACATCCGTTTCCTCTGCCGTCAGTTCGGCATTTCTCCTGCCACCGGCTACAAGTGGCTTCAGCGCTGGGCTGAGGAAGGTGCCTCCGGTCTTCAGGACCGCTCCCGCGCACCTCATCATTCCCCGAACCGCTCATCTGACGACATCACGGCCCTGCTGCGCATGGCGCATGACCGTCATCAACGCTGGGGCGCCCGCAAGATTAAGCGCTGGCTTGAAGACCAGGGGCACCGTATGCCCGCCTTCAGCACCGTCCATAATCTGATGGCCCGTCACGGTCTGCTGCCGGGCGCATCACCGGGCGTTCCGGCTACGGGACGCTTCGAACATGACGCGCCGAACCGGCTCTGGCAGATGGATTTTAAGGGCCACTTTCCCTTTGGCGGTGGCCGCTGCCATCCGCTCACCCTGCTGGACGACCACTCCCGTTTTTCCCTGTGCCTGGCGCACTGTACCGATGAACGGCGCGAGACCGTGCAGCAGCAGCTGGTCAGCGCGTTTGAACGCTACGGCCTGCCGGACAGGATGACGATGGACAACGGCTCACCGTGGGGCGACACCACCGGCACCTGGACGGCGCTGGAGCTGTGGCTGATGCGCCACGGTATCCGGGTGGGGCACTCCCGGCCTTATCATCCGCAGACGCAGGGCAAGCTGGAGCGTTTTCACCGCAGCCTGAAGGCGGAAGTGCTGCAGGGAAAATGGTTCGCGGACAGCGGAGAGCTGCA
>NZ_JADBQQ010000035.1:0-421 GCF_014895985.1 Enterobacter cloacae complex sp. P2B
GTGGGTGTACAGTCCGGGGACATGGTAGACAGGTGTTCGGGGACATGGTGAACACTTTTTAACATCCTTTACCCATGGTGATCGACTTTTTCTTCAGGTCGATCACCCCCACTTTCGTGCTGTACCACCACACTTCATAGCAGCCGTCATCCTGTGTCTCCCTCAGCCCGACCCGTTCTCCCCTGAACGCCTTGCCTGCGCTCAGACTGACACCCTGTATGCTCAGCTTTCCGCTGACATCCACTTTCCTGACCTTCACCCCTTCATCGTACTCAGGTGGCGTTACGCTGCCGCTGTACTGCCGGGCAGACGGCTGATAACGCGAGGCCGGTACCGCCATATCCAGCGCCTCGTGCGGGCGTTCAAGGTTGTACACCGTGCGCCAGTGATCGAAAGCGCGTTGCAGCTCTCCGCTGTCCGC
>NZ_JADBQQ010000036.1:0-237 GCF_014895985.1 Enterobacter cloacae complex sp. P2B
TGCACCATCCTGCCATTGCCACTGGAAGCTGGAGGCGTCCGTCCCGGACCCGTTTGCCGTGAAGGTGTATTCCGCCCTCAGGGTCTGCCCCACCTTCGGCGTGCCGGAGATATGCAGATTGGTTATTGACGGCGCACCATAGGCATCCACCGCCGGGCTGTGCTGTGTATCGCCCTGCAGCTGAGGCTGGCTGCTGCCCTCCGGAATTACCGTCACTTTAATGCTGTAACCCGCGTC
>NZ_JADBQQ010000036.1:516-911 GCF_014895985.1 Enterobacter cloacae complex sp. P2B
CCTACCTTCGGCGTGCCGGAAATCTTCAGGCCCGACACCGACGGCGCGCCATATACTTCGACCGCTGAACTTTCCTGCGCCACTCCGGCCAGAGCCGGGTGACTGCTGCCCTTCGGCGTCACCACCACCCGCACGCTGTAGCCCGCATAGCTGTCCGGCAACGTGAACGTGCGTGCCGTATTGCCAGCGGCGGCCGCATTCTTCCAGGTCTCACCGTCCTTCCACTGCCACTGGTAGGTGGACGCATCCGCACCGCTCCCGTTTGCCGTTAAGGTGTATTCCGCATTCAGGGTCTGCCCCACCCTCGGCGTGCCGGAGATGTGCAGATTGGTTACCGACGGCGCCCCATAAGCGTCTACCGACGGGCTGCTCTGTACCGCTCCGGCCAGTGCTGG
>NZ_JADBQQ010000037.1:0-1097 GCF_014895985.1 Enterobacter cloacae complex sp. P2B
AGAACTTTAGCAACAACGCCCGCGCCAACGGTACGGCCGCCTTCACGGATTGCGAAACGCAGACCGTCGTCCATCGCGATTGGGTGGATCAGAGTCACAACCATCTTGATGTTGTCGCCTGGCATTACCATCTCTACGCCTTCTGGCAGTTCGATGGTACCGGTCACGTCAGTTGTACGGAAGTAGAACTGTGGACGGTAGCCTTTGAAGAACGGAGTATGACGGCCGCCTTCGTCTTTGGACAGAATGTACACTTCAGATTCGAACTTGGTGTGTGGCTTGATTGAGCCTGGCTTCGCCAGAACCTGACCACGTTCGATTTCTTCACGTTTGATACCACGCAGCAGAACACCAACGTTCTCACCAGCACGGCCTTCGTCCAGCAGTTTGCGGAACATTTCAACGCCAGTACAGGTAGACTTCGCAGTCTCTTTGATACCAACGATTTCAACTTCTTCACCAACTTTGATGATACCGCGCTCTACACGACCGGTAACAACGGTACCACGACCGGAGATGGAGAATACGTCTTCGATTGGCAGCAGGAATGGCTTGTCAATCGCACGCTCTGGTTCTGGGATGTAAGAATCCAGGAAGCCAGCCAGTTCGATGATTTTAGCTTCCCACTCAGCGTCGCCTTCCAGCGCTTTCAGCGCGGAACCACGAACGATTGGAGTGTCGTCGCCCGGGAAATCGTACTGAGACAGCAGTTCACGAACTTCCATCTCTACCAGTTCCAGCAGCTCTTCGTCATCAACCATGTCGCATTTGTTCAGGAACACGATGATGAAAGGAACGCCTACCTGACGACCCAGCAGGATGTGCTCACGAGTCTGAGGCATTGGGCCGTCAGTCGCAGCAACAACCAGGATCGCGCCGTCCATCTGCGCAGCACCGGTGATCATGTTTTTAACATAGTCGGCGTGGCCTGGGCAGTCTACGTGTGCGTAGTGGCGAGTCGGGGTGTCGTACTCAACGTGAGAGGTGTTGATGGTGATACCACGAGCTTTTTCTTCTGGCGCGTTATCGATCTGGTCGAATGCACGAGCAGAACCACCGTAGGTTTTAGCCAGAACGGTAGTGATTGCAGCGGTCAG
>NZ_JADBQQ010000038.1:0-1376 GCF_014895985.1 Enterobacter cloacae complex sp. P2B
GTCTCGCGGTCCAGGTATTGCCCTTGCATGCGCAGGTTCTGAGAATATCCTGATACCTGCGTCTCGCTTTCCAGCAGTAGCTTACCTCAGGCTCTGTTGGCCCCTTCCCAGCGCATCTGCCCTTCGATATCCACTATCCGCTCTGGCGTGCCGTTGGGCTGGCAGTGGAACCAGAAGATCTCTCGGGCATTAACGTCGTTAGTATGTGCCAGCGGGTCATCACTGTCTGGTCGCAGTACACTTAGATCATCGGCACGTCCCCCTGCACCTCCTGCAGCAGGCGGTTATGGGTAATTTTCTCAATCGTTCTTCGAACGGATTATCATCAGCGGAGAACAGGTTTTGAATATAGTTAAAAGAAGGAAATCAGCGTAATGTGTGATATATAAAATAAAATCTGTAATTAATTTATTTCTAATATCCTTCATAAAGGAGGGTAAGGAACAGGACGAGTCAAGAGTCATTTACCCTTCCCCATGCATCAACCTGTTCACCCTCCATAAAAAAAATATAATAAGCAACCTGAAAAAAATCAATTCCCCGCATGACTATTAGTTAGCAAAAATAAAAGTAAATATCACGTATCAAATCTCCATCCGCTTCATCAACGGTTCTTATTTTGACTTTATTAAAGTCAGCTAAAATACCTTTCACTGGCACATCAGGCTTTGATATGTCATCATAAAATGCTTCCTGTTGACTTTCCCGAACATATTTTTTTATTAAAAAAACAAGATTCTTTCGTAGCCTTTCTTCTGTCATCGCTTTAACTCCTGAATTATACTAACACATTCAAATAAGAGATTACCTCCTGATACCGATGGTAATAGTATAATCTTAGCAAAATAATACGGAATATTAAGGCAAGAACCATCTTGCCATTTGTTTATTTAATATTTTATTGCCATAAATTGAATAACTGTCTCCATATCTCCTGTTCCTCATGAGTAGGAATTCTATAATCTTGATTCTTTCGCCTATATTCCATGAAACATGAGTCTAAAGCTCGAATAGCCACCACTTTTTCTTTTCGACAATCATCTAAAATAAATTGCATATCCTGTAGACAATTAGAATCAAGAATATATTTTTGGAAAAAAAGCTCCAAAAAATCTAACACTTCATTATAAGATTGTAAATTTATCATGGTTCCTATGGAAGAATATCAATCTTGTCGAAATTAATAACTCTATTTTCAGCATGCTACTGTTGAACATTACCTTGGCCGTATTCAGGGTATGCCTTAGTAAACGGTTCAAGGGGCGCTCTTGGTCTATCGACGAACATTCTGGGGGTCGCAGGCCCGACATAGAAATCAGGCTTTGTTTTACCGATACACTCACAACTCCCCTCCCGCGGATCCACCCACCCCAGCG
>NZ_JADBQQ010000039.1:0-335 GCF_014895985.1 Enterobacter cloacae complex sp. P2B
GAGCCGACGTTGCCCGCCTGGTCGATAATCCGCACCTGGTAGGTGTAATCCCCGTCAGGCAGATCGCGGGTATCGGTGTAGGTCCAGCGCTGATTAGTCACCGTGGTGTCAACCCAGGTGTTTCCGCCGTCAAGGCTGATCTGCACCCTCTCGTCGCTCGCCAGCGCGCTGCCCAGCGAGCCGTTGATGGTCAGGGTGGTGTCCATAGTGATGAAATCACTCCCGGACTGCCCGGTATCATCGCTGATGCTGTCGATGGTGATGCCGTACTGCGGCGCCTGGGTATCCACCGTCACGGTCTGGGTGGTAGTGGCACCGACGTTGCCCGCCTGATC